>CBFGYT010000037.1:0-9707 GCA_965653065.1 uncultured bacterium
CTATTTTCTTGACATTTCTCTACAACAGTATCGCATAGCAGTAAAGCGATGCGACGATGCTTGTCTTTAAGTTCTGTTACAGCATTTACATGCTTATCATTAGTGAATTCGTGATGTAGTATTGCTATTTCACAGACCGCTTGAATAGAGCCATTCGTTAAAATATCCGCAATTATTTCGGGTCCTTTAATAGGATCTAATAATAAGTAGTCTTGCGCCCAAGGAATGTGTGCTTCTGAATATAAATGTTTATCCAATATAGCTTGAATATCTTGTGGAATAGGCTTTTTCTTTTGTTGAAACTTTGTTGCCACAATGTTGCATAAGGTGAAAGCGATTAAACGATGCTTTTCTTTCTTTTCGATACTTTCAGGACTTGTCTCATCATTAGCGCGCATATTATGTTGTATAGCAAGCTCATGCACAGCTTGGTCATGACCGTTAGCAAGGATATCAGAAATGAGTTTCGATCCTTCAATGGGGTCTAATAATAAATCTTCTTGTTCACAAGGAAGGTGTGCGGCTAAACATAAATATTGATACGCTATGTGATGAGTTTTTTCTTTTCGAGAATAAAGAACTGCTAAAGTGTAGTCTCCGTATTCTGGAGATTCAAAGAATGTTAAGTTACTCTCTCCCTTAGATGAATTACGTTTTACAGAAACCTTGGAAGGTTTCAGATTATCTGAAAAAGGCATGGTTATTTCCTCGCTAAATTAGTATTTGTCGCTCTCTATGCGTAATGCGGAGTCGTATTATTTTATAGAACTGTATTAAATCTTCATAGGCGACGGCGCTGCTCTTGAAGAGGCAGAGGCTTCTTTAGTTTCAATAATGGATTGTAATGCGGATATGACTAATGGGCGCTGCTCGTCTTTGAATCCAGTCTCAATCGGATAGTCTCTTGCATTGGAATATAGCTTTAATAGTTCTTTTAAAGCAGGAAGATAGCCTTTTTTATGTATCTCTTCAAATCTTTCTCTATTACTTTCTGGATTTAATAATAGGTGTTCTCCTCTGAGAGGGATATGCGCTGCTGTGCATAAATGTTTATATGCGGTTGCCAATGCTACTGATATGGCATTTGGACCAAGGCGCATGCCACTGGATACAGGATTATCTTGTTTAGATAGCTTTGCTTTTTGGAGATTATCTGCGCTAACCAGGTGTTGCTTTGCTATATGGTATTGCTGCTCTTCTGATGATGCAGCCCCGAATAAAGAGATGGGACTATGTTTTTGCCAAGATTTTAAACCTACAGAAAGGCCAAAGTTTCTTGAAGAAGAGAAAGGTGCATTATTAGAATGTGGCATTATTATTTCCTCGCTAATGGTTATGGTTACAATAAGCGCGAGATAATAGAACACCGATCTGACCATAAAATGGGCAGCTTGGTTTGTTGTACATTTTTCTAATTACCTATCGCTATATACTATTATTTTATAGTACTTGTTTAATAATTTATCAATGCAATGATAACATGCTATGTTGTACATTGTCAAGCCAACCGGTATCGCCACAAGCCGTCATCTCCGTGTGCGCGGGGACAGCAATTTACAGTAAAGCAAACTAAAATCTATGGTTAATTACAAATGTAAGAGATGCTACCGATAGCTGCGGTATTTGTTTTCGCAGCAGAGCCTGGTTGAGAATAAAATGTGTTAGGATTCTTCTCGATAGAAACAAGAGTACTGTTTAGTTGCTGCATAAGCCCCTGGACATCCAGTGGGATCACGCGCTGTTCTACATTGCTTTTTTCGGTAATGATTTTTCCAAGCGCGGTAGCGATTGAACAATTCCATCTTTTATTTTCTTTTGAAAGATTAAAATACTTAGTAAAAATAAGGCATAAAGACTCAAAATCCCCACTTGTGACCACTGCCTTTGTATTGTTTGGCTCACGTAACCACGTGGCTAATTTCTCAGTTTCCTCGGCAAGAACCTCAGGAAGACTGGCGGATAAGTATAAAAAAGACTCTCCACCGATTAAATCTTGATTTGCCTTAGCTTTTCTCTTCCTGGCTATGGAACGATCATAATCTTCAAAACGAGCCATTGCCAAGTTACACAATGTTGTATTCAGCGATTCGTGTTTTCTTGCTTGTGGTCTTTTGAGTATAACAGCGGGTAGCCCAAATTTTGGTGAATTGCTCGATGATATATTTTGTTGCTTTTTACCCATGTTTTTTTCCTCGCAGTGAAATGAATGAATATAAAGCGAGAAGGGGGGAGCCAAAACAACAAAATAGGTTATTTTTCTTATTACTATGAATTACCATCACTTTCGCTTTTTATATAGTTATATATTTATATAGTTTAAATTAAACCAGGACAATTATAGCACTAAAAAATGTATATTGTAAATCCTAATTTGAAAATGCAATAATGTGAGTGAAACAGTTGTGACTTCGGCCAATAGATCCTATAATATTCCTCAGTTATAGCGGCCGCTCTGCCGCTGCCCATTTTTTATACTATCTTATACAAGGTGACACCATTATGCTTAAAAAGTTGCGCGGCTTATTTTCTACCGATTTATCCATTGATTTAGGTACCGCTAATACGCTGATTTATGTATTACATCAAGGCATCGTGTTAAATGAGCCTTCCGTGGTCGCTATTCGTCAAGATTCCACCGGGCAAAAACGCGTTGCAGCAGTGGGTTTAGAAGCCAAGCAAATGTTGGGTCGTACCCCTGGCAATATTACGGCGATACGTCCATTGAAAGATGGTGTGATTGCCGATTTCCAGGTCACAGAAAAAATGTTGCAGCATTTCATTCACAAAGTGCATGAAAATAAATTATTGCGTCCTAGCCCACGAGTATTAGTGTGTGTTCCGTGTGGTTCGACACAAGTCGAAC
This sequence comes from uncultured bacterium, assembly GCA_965653065.1. Taxonomy (GTDB): domain Bacteria; phylum Pseudomonadota; class Gammaproteobacteria; order UBA1113; family UBA1113; genus VFKP01. Next base: position 2,864 of record CBFGYT010000037.1, read on the forward strand.
GTCGTGCCATCCGTGAATCCGCTTTAGGTGCTGGCGCACGTGAAGTGTATTTAATTGAAGAACCTATGGCAGCGGCCATTGGCGCCGGTATGCCCGTCGATGAAGCACGCGGTTGTATGGTGGTGGACATTGGTGGCGGTACCACAGAAGTTGCCATTATTTCTTTAAGTGGTATTGTGTATGCCGCATCGGTGCGTATTGGTGGCGATCGGTTTGACGAAGCCATTATCAATTATGTGCGCCGCAATTATGGCGTGTTAATTGGCGAAAGCACTGCAGAGCGTATTAAACATCAAATTGGTACTGCATTTCCTGGCAGTGAAGTACGTGAATTGGAAGTGCGCGGTCGTAATTTAGCCGAAGGCGTGCCCCGTTCATTTGTATTAAGCAGCAATGAAGTATTAGAAGCCCTACAAGAACCTTTATCTGGTATTGTTGGTGCTGTGCGTGTTGCCCTAGAACAAGCGCCACCCGAATTATCTTCTGATATCGCCGAGCGCGGTATGGTGTTAACGGGAGGCGGTGCGTTATTAGTAGGATTAGATCGCTTATTGATGGAAGAAACAGGATTACCGGTTATTTTATCAGAAGAGCCGCTGACGTGTGTGGCCAGAGGCGGTGGGCGCGCTTTAGAATTGATGAGTACAGCGGGCAGTGATTTTCTCATTCGTGAATAGGAATAGCGGTGTTATTTCATCGTACTACAGGATTAGGATTACGGACATTAAGCTTATCATTTCTCATGATGGGCTTAATGATTGCCGATTATCATTATCAATATGTCAACAGTGTGCGTAATGCCTTATCGGTGTTATTAACGCCATTGCAATATACAGTCGATGCGCCAGTCAATGCAATTGATTGGTTAAAAGTCAGCGCTGCCACGCAGCATAAATTAACTAAAGAGAATGTACAATTAAAACAACAACTGTTGTTAATGCAAGTTAAAATGCAGCAGCTTATCAATATGCAGCAAGAAAACAGTCAATTGCGCGCCTTATTAAAATCTTCAGCCAAAATTAATGGACAATTTCAAGCCGCTAAATTGTTAGAAATGAATATCGATAACAATTCAGCACAAGTCGTGTTGGATAAAGGCAGTCAACAAAATGTTGCGGTAGGACAAATCGTCATCGATGTGGCGGGTATTATGGGACAGATCATCGGGGTGACGCCTTATACCAGTCGATTATTATTGGTGTCGGACCCACGCAGTGGTGTGCCGGTAGAAGATGATCGTACAGGATTTCAAGCCATTGTGATTGGCAATGGTCAAAATCAACCGTTGTCACTCATTAATGCTTCCGAGACAGCGGACATTAAAGTGGGGGATTCGTTAGTCACTTCCGATTTAGGGGAACGCTATCCCGAAGGCTATCCCGTTGGGCAAATTATCAGTATCAATAAAGTTTCTGGGGAACCCTTTTTAGAAGTGAAAGTAGCGCCCAGTGCCTTACTGACACAAAGTCGTCGCGTGTTGATCGTATCACATTATTTGGATAATAATATTCAAAAAATATTGTATGAAGCCAATAGCATACCGCTAGCGCCTACAGCAAAAGGAAGTCCGGCATCATGAATCTGCGTTTAACTTTGACTATTCTTATCAGTTTTTTAGTTGCAGCGATATTGCAATTCTTACCCGTTCCAGACGTCATTGCCTCTTGGGTGCCACAATGGGTTGCTTTAGTGACGATCTATTGGGCATTGGTATTAGACGATAATTTTAAATTGATGGCAGCGTGCTTTATTGGTCTTTGTTTAGATGTGATGAATGGCAGTATATTAGGGCAACATGCGTTGGCACTATTATGGTTAAGTTTTATTGTTATTAAAAATGGAAGACAATTACGTCGCGCCAGTCGTCTGCAGCAATTAGCTGAAATAGGATTATTAATAATAGGATATCAATTTATTTTATTTGTATTGCAAGGTGTGCTGCGACAACATCTGCCGGATTTAAATTATTTTATGAGTAGTTTTAGCAGTGCTTTAATTTGGCCATGGGTGAGTATTTTCTTAGATGATCGATGCCAGCGATTTATCAAATTAACAGCGGAGTAAAGAGTCAATATGTCAAAGCAATTAGATATCGCGAAACAAGCGCTATTAGAACCAGCCGGATTGTCATTGAATCAATTAAGTGAAGTATTGCACCGTATTTTAGGCAATACCATCGATAGTGCTGATTTATATTTTCAAGTGAGTGAAGCTGCTAGTTGGACATTAGAAGACAGCATTATTAAAAAAGGATCTTATTCTCTGGATAAAGGCGTGGGTGTGCGTGCCGTTGCCGGTGAAAAAACAGGGTTTGCTTATTCCGATGATATTATGTTAACGGCATTAGTTGATGCGGCCGATGCGGCGAAAAGTATTGCCAAACAAGGACAACACGGACAACTCCAGGTTTCTCCTACAAAACCCATTATTGAGCGCTATCCAGCGATTAATCCCATCACCAGTGTAGAAGATGTTGTTAACATTCAATTACTGCAAAAACTGGATACCTTAGCGAGAAGCATTGATAAACGCGTGAAACGCGTGATGGCCAGTGTTAGCAGTGAATACGATATTATTTATTTATTGCAAAGTGATGGCACAGTAGCGGGCGATGTCCGACCTTTAGTGCGTTTGAATGTGTCTGTCATTGTGGAACAAAGCGGTCGCTTTGAACAAGGTTATGCTGGGGGTGGCGGTCGTTATAGTTTAAAAGAATTATTAGAGTCGGATCTGCCCGAAAAGTTAGCACGCGAAGCTGTGCGTATTGCACTTGTTAATTTAGAAGCGGTTCCTGCGCCTGCGGGAATGATGACCGTAGTCTTAGGGCCCGGTTGGCCAGGCATACTATTACACGAAGCGATTGGTCATGGCTTAGAAGGCGATTTTAATCGCAAAGGCACTTCTGCGTTTAGTGGTCGCATTGGCGAGCGCGTTGCCGCAGAAGGTTGTACTATTGTTGATGATGGTACTTTAGAAAAACGTCGCGGCTCGTTAACCATTGACGATGAAGGAACGCCGTCGCAATGCACGACTTTAATTGAAAATGGTATTTTAAAAGGCTATATGCAAGATAAATTAAATGCCAAACTCATGGGAATGGCACCTACGGGCAATGGTCGCCGCGAATCGTATGCACATTTGCCTATGCCGCGTATGACCAATACCTATATGTTACCCGGAAAACATACGCCAGAAGAAATCATTCGCAGTGTAGAAAAAGGTTTGTATGCCGTGAATTTTGGCGGCGGTCAAGTCGATATTACGTCCGGACAATTTGTATTTTCTGCCAGCGAAGCCTATTTAATTGAAAATGGTCGTATTACCAAACCCGTCAAAGGTGCAACCTTAATTGGCAGTGGCCCGGAAGTGTTAACGCGCGTGACGATGATAGGCAATGATTTAAAATTAGATGAAGGTGTAGGTACCTGTGGTAAAGAAGGGCAGAGTGTGCCCGTAGGCGTTGGCCAACCGACTGTGAAAATTAATGGCATGACTGTGGGTGGTACCGAACAGAAGTAGCTATGACCTATCTATTAAGGTCTATATCGTGCTCTATTTGAAATTTAATGTTGGAACATGAAAGTCGTCATTGCGAGGAGCGTAGCGACGTGGCAATCCAGAGAATAGCCCACAGATGTGAATCTAAAGTCGAAACGCGATAAGAATGAGATCTGCCCCCTCTCCCGCAAAAAGCGTCGTGATACCAGCAAAAATTCTAGCGCGGGAGAGGGGGTAGATCGAGGTGAGATTAAGGATCTGTGCTTAATTCAAGATTAAATGATGTTCAGCACACAACAAGCTAAAATTTCAACTTTAGATTATATACATCAATGAATAACAGAATGGTGCCCCGGAGAGGATTCGAACCTCTGACCTATCCCTTAGGAGGGGATCGCGCTATCCCCTGTGCCACCGGGGCAAAAAAAGAGAGTCTATTTTAAAGCAAGATGGCATTAAAAGCGAGTTGGCCATATTTTTTTCAGAAAAGTGGGTATTTCTATTGCTATTTGTGACAAAATAATGTACTATATAGCCGCTCTACGCATTATTTTAGTGGGTAGTACTAAGGCTTTCTTAAAAAAATCGTTAAGAAAGAAGAACATAATCAAGCAGATGATGCTTAATAAACGCACAGCGTTAGTATAAAAAACGATAGAGGGTATGTTATATGGCAGCTAATGATAAAGATAGAGATGCTGAAATTGCACAGGCTAGAGCTAAATGTAAAGCAGAGGATGAGGCTCAAGCAATTGAAAAGGCGCAGTATATGGCTGAAAGAAGGAAAGCCGTGGAAAAATTTTGGGTTCGATGGGCTGCAATGCAGCAAGCTGAGGCTGAGGTTGGGGACTTATGGCTGAAAGTGCAAGAACAGCCTATTAAACCAACAAGTGGCGTGGCTTTTTTGAGCGCAAAAGAACCATCCGATTCTACTATAGAGTTGGCTAATCTTTTGAAGATGACACCCGCAACAGTGATGCTAGCGGCAGAACAAGTTAATAAAAAAAAGGACGGCCAGAAGGCTGACGAGCTATCTCAGTTGCAGGTGAAGATGGAGAGTTTTCTAAGCAAGAAGAGGATGACTGCGTTTAGGAAAGCATAAAATTTCAACTCTTAAAGACATTTAATCAAGTCGATTGCTCTAAGCCCAATGAAGAGTCTACTGCACTTAACGCAATCCAGGAATAGTCCACGCGGATTATTCTCTGGATGGCAACAAAGCTTCGCTCCTCGCAATGACGTATGCCAATGATAGTATATCATTCAAGTTAGCATCTTCAAGTAGGTTGGTCTACTTGCCGCTGATAAGTCACTTTGATCGACTTAAAATTAACTGGTAATTGTAATTTAAGCGTTACGATTATTTTTCTTCGCTGGCCACATATCGCCCCAAACATGCTTCGCTATTTAAGCGCGCGCGTTTTAACAATTGTGTTTGTGCGGCATTTACATTCGCTGCTTTGCCAGCCCAAGTTTCCAAGCTAGTATGTTGTAACGCACGACCATAAGAAAAGCTCAATCGCCAAGGCGCATGCGGTAATTGCAAATTCATTTCATTTAAATGGGCGGTGGCTAACGCTTCACTTTGTCCGCCAGATAAGAAATTAATGCCGGGAACGGCGGCAGGAACTGTACGCAATAATACTTTTAATGTTTCATTGGCGACATCGATGACAGAAACGGGCTTTGCTTTTTCGCCGGGAATAACCATGCTCGGTTTTAAGATCATATGTTCTAAAGAAACGTGTTGCATTCTTAATTGACGAAACACACAATTTAAAACTCTTTCTGTGACGTATGAACAGGTTTGCAGATCATGATCGCCATCCATTAAAACCTCTGGTTCGACAATGGGAACAATGCCTACGCTTTGGCAGATAGCCGCATAGCGCGCTAAATTATGCGCGTTCACTTCTATAGCAAGGCGAGAAGGCTTATCTTTGGCAATATTAAACACCGCGCGCCATTTAGCAAACAGAGCACCCGCTTCTTTGTATTTTAGCAAACGAGTGGCCAAGCCATCCAAGCCTTCTGTTACTTTTTCACTAGCCGTACCCGCCAATTCTATTAAGCCTAAGTCTACTTTAATGCCGGGTAAAATATTTTGTTGTTTTAATAATTCAGGTAGAGCAACGCCGTTATCGCTTTTTTGAAATAGAGTTTCTTCATAGAGAATAACGCCACTGATGTATTGACTTAAATCGGGCGCAGTAAATAACATTTGTCTATAGTCGCGTCGAGCGGTATCGGTACATTCAATATTATAAGGTGTAAAGCGTTTTTGTATTGTTTTTAAACTTTCATCAGCCGCTAAAATGCCTTTACCGTGTACAGTTAAATGTTCTATGGTGGCATTCAGCGTGTTTAAATGTTCATTCATATAGCTATCCTCTCTATTGGACAAGATGTTAGAAAATGCTGGGATCTAGTAAAAAATGACGCATGTCATCCCAGCGCAAGCTGGGATCCAGCTTAAATTCATGTTTTTAAGCTGTTTTTCTCTGGATTCCCGCGTGCGCGGGAATGACAGCGCTGAGTTTTTACATATCTCGAATCGCAGTACCATAGCATTTTTAGCTTATTTCTACAAGAGCGTAGGGTCGTCACTTTTTTTGTTCCATTGCAGTAAGGCTTCTTTAATTGAAATAGAAGCCGTTTGCGTCATTTTTTCTAGCCAAGACTTAGGGATTTCATGACTAATTTCTATTAATTGATGACTGCCTTGAAGTGTGATGAGATAGTCATCACTGGTGCTAATACCATCCACTAAACGCAATGCCAACGCTTGCTGTCCTAACCAATATTCGCCTGTGGCAACTTGTGCTAAATCTAACTGTGGACGATATTGTTGCAGATAATCTTTAAAATGTGTGTGAATTTCTTCCAACTCTTGTTGCATTTTTTCACGTCGTTTCTTCGTGTTTTCACCGAAGACAGACAGCGTGCGTTTAAATTCGCCGGCGGTAATTTGTTCAAAATCGATGTGGTGATGTTTTAAGAAACGATGAAAATTGGGTAATTGCGCTAATACACCAATAGAGCCAATGATGGCGAAAGGAGCGGCTAATATTTTATTGGCTACTGCCGCCATCAGATAGCTGCCACTGGCAGCTACTTTATCAACAATAACCGTTAAAGGTATGCCTTGTGCTCGTACGCGTGCTAATTGTGCCGCAGCTAAACCATACCCATTGACGGCGCCACCGGGGCTTTCTAGAGTGACAATCACTTCATCGGCGGGTGTGGCGAGTGTTAATACCGCTGTGATGGATTCACGCAATTGTTTCACGTGCGAGGCGCGTATATCGCCATTAAACGGTAATACAAAGCAGCGCGGTCTAGACGT
>CBFGYT010000038.1:0-9700 GCA_965653065.1 uncultured bacterium
TTCATGAGTGGATGAAGAGTACTGTCAGTTATGAACAAGATAATTTTATCATTCCAGAAAAAATGCAACGGGTATTTATTCGCTGTCTGGATATACCTGAAAAGCCATCCATTAAATACTATTAACATTAATTTCGCAGTTTAACTTGATTAGGAGAATGGAATGTATACTTGGAAAGAGTGTTCTTTTGAAAAATTAAGCCCATTAGAAATTCATTCATTATATCAACTACGCTCCATGGTATTTGTCGTCGAACAGAAATGTGTCTATTTAGATCAAGATGGGAAAGATCTTAGAGCAAAGCATGTATTATGTTTTGATAATGAAACCTTGATTGCCTATGGCAGAATTATTCCCCCCACTGACGATAGTCCTTGGTTTTCATTTGGTAGAATTTGCGTGCTTGAATCGCATAGAAACATGGGGATAGCCACCACCTTAGTTAAAAAAATTTTAAAAAGCATTAATAGAGACTCTGCTAATGAGAACCCTGAAATTATAATTTCAGCTCAAGCGTATTTAACCAAATTTTATGGGAAATTTGGGCTTAAACCCAAGGGAGACTTTTATGACGACGACGGTATACAGCATATTAAAATGCAATGCGCACTAAATGCTATTGTAAAGATAAGCAAGAAAAACTTATTTACTGGCAACCCTGTTGTAGTTGATGGTGATAATATGGATAAGGAGATAGCAAGTCATGAACAAGCTCTTACTCATTGATACGTCTGATGTTGGTGCTGCTTATTCAGCGGAAGCCGCTAAAAGTCTAAATCTAGAACCGGTGTTTTTAGCTAATTTAAATAATTATCAAGGAGATACTAGACGGCAGATTTTAAAATATGAACATTATGATGCAGATACAAGCTCAATTAACAGCATGTTGAATGCTATCAGAGTAAATAATATAACAGAGATTGCGGGTGTCATCACCACGCTGGATTCTAAACTCAACATAGCAGTCGATTTAGCTCATCATCTACAGGTTAGAAGCATAGATAAGGTTGTAAAAAATTTAGTAAGTAAAAAGAATGTCGCAACGCTTATACCAGAATTCAGTCCAAAAACGTGGACATTTGATTCTTCTGATGGCCTTGGTTTGGCTATAGAAGAAGAATTAAAAAGCCATGCAAAAGTTATAGTAAAACCAACTGTAGGTGCCGGAGGCTTTGCGGGGAAAGTTTTTGCAAGAGAAGACATGGCGAAAATTATAGATCATTGCATGAATTATAATGTTGAAGAATGGATAATCAATCAATTTATAGAAGGGCAACTAGTCAGTTTAGAAGGCTTTGTCAGACAAGATCGTATCAACTTTTTAGGCTTTTCACTAAGAGGGAAATTGGGAAATACAGAGAGTACTTATGCCTTCCCTTCAGATCAAGCACTGCCTAAAGAAATGAAAGAATGTGCAAAATTAGCAGTAACCACATTAGTAAAACGTGCAAAATTTTCTAATGGCTATTTTCACAGCGAATTCATGATGAACGATAATGAATGTTTTTTAATTGATGCAAATTTCGGTAGAATAGCTGGAGGCGCTGCATCTGAAGTCATCGCCTATTCTTATGGAATAGATCCCATTGATATTTATAAGCATATTATTTTAGTGACACTATTTCCAGGCGCTGATATAGAAAACATCTATCCTAAAACGCCACATATAGAAGCGCTTTCTATTCATTATGGTATTCCGCTTGAAAATACGTTAGAATCTGTGGTTATCAAGGGTAGTAATAAAACACGACATACTGTTTTACTAGATGCTGGCTATCAAGTTCCTGCGCTTGGAAGAGATAATTGGGGATGGATTGGCTTACTCAGTGGTTCTAAATTGGATGTTTTACAAGATATTATGCATATTAAGATATTAACTAAAAATGGAGTTTTTCAACCATGTTATTGAAATGGAATGAAAATATAAAAGCCATTATTGCCACTTTATTAGCTATCTTTATCTGGGGGGGCTTACCTAGCATTGTTAAAATTGCGTTAAGTGATTTAAGCATCTCATCTTTTATGGTGATACGCTTTTTTTTTGCCAGCCTTTTTTTACTCCCTTTCTTAAATTCTATTATTAGAAATTGCCGGAAGGTTAGCTTGCCTCTATGGGGGGCAAGCTTTCTTATTATTGGCACAATGTTTTCTTCACAAACACTCGCAATCTCTTTATTGCCTGTGAGCTATTATATTATTATTTTCTCAATTAATCCGGTTATAATAGCACTTTTTTTCCGTTATAGGTTTCAATGGCAATCTATAATAGGTATAGGCGTAGTGACTATTAGCTTATTCTTATTTTTAACGAGTTCGTCACACGAAACGCAGTCACTCAATATACTTTCCTTCTTAATCGTTTCCATAGGCATGATTTCTTGGGTCTTCTATAGTGTGTTAATTAAAAAGCTGCAGAGCACCTATAATGATATGCAAATTACAGCACTAACGTGCTACATTGGTGCTATTATTAATGGCATCTTCTTATTCTTTCACTCTAATAGGGTCATGGAATGGCAGCCTCATGCTATTTTCCTTTCCGGAACCGCAGGCATAGTCTCAGTATTTGCATTTTTCTGCTATTCATATGGGATGCGATATCAGCCTAAATTTTGTATATTTGGACAATATCTAGAGCCAGTTTTAGGATTAGTAATCGCTGCTGTTTTGGTGGGAGATCACTTATCCTTATTACAACTTATTTCTGGGCTTCTAGTTTTAACTGGAATTTTAGTAACGACACGCTATTCAAAAAGTATCAATTCTTGAAATCACACCACTAAAAACTAAACAATCTCTCTTCTTACCCTAAATGCACTGAGCTGTGTAATAAGCTGATCTACAGAGCAATTGATTGCATCTGCAAACTCTTGAATAGCAAGACTATCGCCAAATAGTTCTATTTCTTGATGCAATTTTATTTTGTCGGGTATATCGGTGATATCAACAAACATGACATCCATTGTCAATCCAATAATAGGGCATTTTTTCTTGTTCAGCAAAATATATCCCTTATTTGCAGAATGAACTAAACCATCGGCATATCCAATATTAAGGATCATTATCTTTGAATCTCTTTTTGCTTGCCATGTCCTAGCATAGCCAACACTTTTTCCTGCTAAGACCTTTACTATATTAATAACATAGGCCACAGAAGAAAATGCGGGTTGCAGATTTTTATCTTCAATTTCATAGCCATACAAAGCAGTACCCACTCTAATAATACTACCTAGGTTATACTCATTATAAAATAGGGCAGCCGGTGAATTTGCCGCACTAAAAGTACAATTATGGCGTTTAGCAATTGTTTCAATAAGATTTAGCTGTCGTAGAGTATCTGTTGAAAACTCTTTATGTAATGCAAGGTGTGGATGTAGTGTTAAGCAAATATCTTCAATTTTATTTTTTTTGATATGTGTAATGGTTCTATCAATTTGTGATAATGCAAACCCAAAACGATGCATTCCAGAATCAATCTTTAAAAACATTTTCCGCTGCTGCCGTGATTTGTTTTTTCCTGCCATCTTAATATAAGAGTCCATTTGATATTGATTGCCAATAATAGGGAAGAAGTTGTTATGAAAGCATTGCTGCAAAGCTTCCTCAGTATGAACTCCGGACAAGATGAGTATAGGTAATTCTGGCGGGACCGTCTCTCTCAAAATAAATCCTTCAACTAACCGAGCAACTCCAAACCCATGAACTAAATCTTTTAAGATCTCTCCTACATTCGCAATACCCATACCATATGCATTCCCTTTTAAAATCGCATAAATAGTTGAGTTTAAATTCTTACTTTTTACATATTTTAAGTTATGAATGATTCGATCTTTATGCAGATAGAGCTTTGGATTTAGATCAGAATACATTTCGTCAATATTAAAACATATTTTACTCATAATCATCCTTTCTTAGTCTGCGCTAACAAACTTTGTAAATGATAATGCTGAAACTAATGTAATTATAATTCCTGATATTTGCATGGGGCTAAGACGTGCCTTAAAAAACAGAAGATCTGTTACTATCGCAACAATGGGATCTAAATAGCTTAATGCAGCCACATAGGAGATATTTATTTTTTTAAGAGATCTGTAGTATAACAAGTATGCGAAAGTCGTATGTATAATACCGATAATAATCAAGTAAGGAATTGCAGAAAAATCAATAATGGATAAAGAGACAAATGGTAACAATGTAATTCCACCAAAAGCGAGTTGAATGAATAAAATAGAGTAGCCTGATTGTGTTGATTTCTTCATCAATAGTGTAAATATAGAATAGAAAAGACCCGCTAGAAGTGCGAAAAGAGTGCCTGATAGTACACCTTGATTATTATGCAATGTGTGTATATCGGTTGTTAATAATACGCCACACAAACATGCAATTAACAAGAGCATTGTTTTTAAATTTATTTTTTGATTTTGAAAAAGGCAACCTAACATAACTAATATAAAAGGTTGTAAGCAGTATGAAATGTTTCCAATTGTAATAGATGAAACTTTGAATGACTTAAATAAAAAGGCCCAATCTAGAATTAAAAATATACCGGCTAAGCCGCTAATTACTAAACTCCTATCCAAGACAATCGTTTCTTTTTCTTTTAAGGCAAAAGCACCTGCAGTAACAGCACCAAAAAAGCATCTATAAAAAGCTATATTAATCGCAGTTGCTTTTGACCATAATACAAATGCACCTAAAGTACCCCAAATGCTCATTGATAAAATAAGTGAAAACATTTAGACGCTCCAGTTTGTTTTTTATTCTACATGTTGATGATTTTAGTCAGTTATTAAAAACACACTCATGTAATTTAACTATTTTTGTTTTTTTATGAAATTTATACCCAAACCATAAAGCAAGGAAAAGCGGTACGCTTATGTAAGAGACTAATATTCCTTCCCAGTCAATTTGTTTTTGTACAAAAGCGCTATAGTTCTGTCCAGCAATTATAATAATGCATAAGATGAACGCTATAATTGGGGTATAGGGATATCCTTTAGCAACATAGGGGAGATCTTTTATATGATTCCCTTGTGATATATAGGCTTTTCTAAATCTATAATGACTTATAGCGATCCCTAACCACGCAATAAATCCTGATAAACTAGAAGCATTCAATAACCAAAGATAGACGATGCCATTACCAAAAGAGGAGGAAAGAAATGCTAGCATCCCTACAGCAGCTGTCGCTAATAAGGCATAAATGGGGACCCCTTGCTTACTTAACTTTGAAAAGACTTTAGGAACATGCTTTTGATTCGATAAATACCATAACATGCGTGTAGAAGCATACATCCCAGAATTGCCTGCAGATAAAATGGCAACTAAGATAACGCCATTCATTAAATTAGCCACAAAATTAGCACTAAAGCTTTTAAATACTAACGTAAATGGACTGGTTGCAATATCATTGCCCATCAACTGATTAGACGTATAAGGGACCAGAAAACTAATAATTAATATTGCTAAAATATAGAAAAGTAGTATCCGCCAAAAAACTTTTCTGATTGCGGATGGAATATTTTTTCCAGGATTGGCTGTTTCTCCTGCTGCAACACCAATTAGTTCAGTGCCTTGAAATGAAAATCCTACTATCATAAACACACCAAAGATAGCAATGAATCCACCATGAAATGGTGCACCGCTTATTTGCCAATAAGAAAACCCCGCACTTTTATAGCTGGTCCAACCGAAAAGCATGGCGCTTCCTACGATAATAAAAACGACCACCACCATGACTTTAATTAGCGATAACCAATATTCTGCTTCACCGAATCCGCGCGCAGAAAAAATATTGAGAGAGATGAAAATGCTTAAAAACAATCCACTCCATAAAAAAGGAGAAGCATGAGGAAACCAAAATTTCATAACGACTGTCGCGGCTACAATTTCAGCGGCAACGGTAATAGCCCAGTTGAACCAATAATTAACGCCCATCGCAAATCCCAAGGCGGGATCAACAAAACGTGCGCAATAGGTATAGAATGATCCTGAAGTTGGCATAAATGCAGACATTTCACCTAAGCTTGTCATTAAGAAATAAATCATCACACCCATAATGCTATAAGCAAGTAAAGCACCTCCGGGGCCTGCCTCGTGAATTGCACCACCGCTGGCTAAAAATAATCCTGTTCCAATCGAACCGCCTATTGCAATCATGCTGATTTGTCTTGAACTTAGTGAACGATGTAAATCCATAAAAAACCTCTCGCATTATTTCAGTCTTCTGGAATTATAATACGGATTTTAAATGGGTTTTGTCAATCTAAAAAGAATTAAAAATTAAAATTATTTTGTGAAGGGGCTTTTTTGTTTATATTATAACCTCATAAGGTTGTAAAACAAGCAGTATCATGACTGGTGTTTTTTGAACAGCTTTGCAGCTGACGCGAAGATCCTGTAATAGTCAGTAAATGATGCTATTTTCTCCGGATCTCCGCGTATGCAGAGATAATGTGTAGCAGTGACTGGCTATGGTTGCAAAGCTATTCAACAACCAGCGTACCCACATTATCCTTCTTATAACACCAGTAAAAGATGCTCACTGGCGCAATAAAGGCAACCAAGCCACCTAAGAAGATCAAGGCATAACGCATGGGATCGCCTACCGCAATATCTGTCGGTGGAATAACGCCGATCACCAAAGCAATCACACAGCCAATTAACCCGGCAACAGAAACAATCACCGTGCCCGTTAATCCTTTACCTAATTGGAAGGAACGCGCTTGCCCTAAAGTTTTGTATTTTACATAAATAGCCGCCGCTAACAACAATACATACATTAATAAATACAATTCCGTACTTAATGCCGTTAACAACCAATAACCACCATTGACAGAAGGAAATAGTAAAAACGCACCGGCAATCACACTCACCAAAATACCTTGTGTAATCAGTAAACGTGTAGGCGCATGGTGTTGATTGGTTTTACAAAAGAACTCCGGTAAAAATCCATCATGAGCCGCTTGCAATAACCCTTTGGCAGGGGAGATGACCCAACTGATCATGCTACCAACACTACCAATTAAAATCATGATACCCACGATAGGCAACAAGAAATGAGCATGATACACCGTTAAGAAATTATCAAATGCTTCCACCACCCCATTGACGATATTGATTTCTCCTTGCGGTAAAATCATCGCTATCGTTAAAGCACCAAACACCATCGTGAGCAACACAAACGGCACAGCAATCGCCAATGCTTTGCTATAATCTTCAGCTGGTTTTTTCAAATGCGTAATATGCACACCGGCTAACTCTATCCCAAGAAATCCAGCGATAATGGCGGTTAACGAAGAAAATCCACTTTGCTGTTCATGAATAGGAAAGAATGCATGCCATGACAATTGCACTTGTGATGGATTGTGTGCGAACAGCCAACAAACACCCGCCAGTAAAATCAACACTAATGGGATCACCATACCTAACATCGCCATCCACGATGATGCGCGTGCCGATAAGTGAATACCTTTTAAATTTAGCCACGTTAAACCCCAAAAAGTAATTAAAATTACACTTAATAGAAATAACTTATTATCACCCAGTGACGGATCAATAAAATAACTCACAGTACCAGCAATAAACGACAATATGGTGGGAAACCACACCATGGTGTTGATCCATTGTAGCCATACGGTTAAAAAACCAAGTTTGTTACCGAAAGCGTGCTTCACCCATTCATAGACACCCGAGCCGACTTTGCTAGCGGCTAATTCAGCAGAAACGAGAGCGATAGGCAGTAGAAAAGTAATAGCCGCTAGACAATAATACATTACTAACGAGCTACCAAAGAGAGCGGTAGCAGGTAAGTTACGTATGCTGTCGATTGCACCGGTAATAAATAAAATTAATGTAAAACGCGAGATATATTGAGTCTTAGTTTGTGTATTCATGTTTTGTATCCAAATATTAAGTTAACTAGAAAGCGTTATTTAACGCAGTTGCGATATCGGTTTGTAGATCGTCTAATGCTTCAATCCCTACCGATAGCCGCACCAAGGTATCGTCTATACCTAAGTCACGCCGTCGCTCTGCGGGAATAGAGGCGTGTGTCATCAACGCAGGGTGACACACTAAACTTTCTACACCACCTAAGCTTTCTGCTAAAGTGAATACATGAAGTTGTTCTAAGAATAAAGTGGTTTCACGCAGGCTTCCTTGCAAACGAATACTCATCATCCCACCAAACGCCGCCATTTGCTGTTTAGCCAAGGCATGCTGCGGATGAGAAGGGAGTCCTGGATAAATCACTTCTTTTATTTGTGGTTGCTTAACTAACCATTGTGCCAATGCCAACGCATTTTCACAATGACGTTCCATACGCAAGGCTAAGGTTTTAATGCCGCGCAAAGCTAAAAAAGCATCGAAAGGGCCGGCGATTGCGCCTATGGAATTTTGTAAAAAAGCCATTTGCTCGATTAATTCGGGATTATCGGCAACGACGGCAATGCCACCGACCATATCGGAATGGCCATTTAAATATTTGGTGGCAGAGTGGACGACAATATCGGCACCCAAAGTAAGCGGTTTTTGCAAATAAGGCGTTGCAAACGTATTGTCTACCACCGTAATTAAGCCTAACGCTTTGGCTTGAGCTAACACAGCTTTTAAATTCGTTAATTTTAATAGAGGATTAGTAGGCGTTTCTATCCATAATAACTTGGTTTTGTCGGTAACATATTGTTTTAAATCAATATTTTCTTGACTGCAATCGACAAAACTAAACGATAAATCCGCTGTACGGCTACGCACACGATTAAACAAACGCACTGTGCCACCGTATAAATCATCGCTAGCAATGACATGATCGCCAGCATCTAATAATTCTAAAATCGTAGAAATAGCCGCCATACCAGAGGCAAAAGCAAAGCCAGCAGCGCCTTCTTCTAGATCAGCCACACACGCTTCATAAGCATGACGAGTTGGATTTTGTGTACGGGAATATTCATAACCAGTGTGTTTGCCAGGGCTTTTTTGCGCATAAGTAGACGTGGCAAAAATAGGCGGCATAACCGCGCCAGTGACTGGCTCTGGCGATTGTCCCGCATGGATAACACGTGTCGCAAACTGTTGTTTTGTCATGATAAATCACAAAATACCTTGAGTAGCCCTATTATATCATATTCTGGGGTTAAAATATAGTCTAAAAAAGCGCGCATTCTCCAATTTTTATTAACTCGAAGCGGAATAGCTGGCTGGTACTTCAATTTGAAAACAGGGGCAGGAGCAATTATTGCTCATATTTGCGCGATGACTATTTTTTTGCGATAATACTGCACAAAACGTCATCTTTATGCACAATAACATTAAAAATTAAGCGAGGTAATTACGATGCTCTCCCAAAATACCCATTCTGAGAAAGAGCAGCTAGAAGCAGACAGGGTCCTGGCAGCGAATATGTTGCTTCAGCTACAATCGCGCGGCAACCCACCGCCGTCTAGTCAAAGAACAGATAATCCGCTTGCAAGGAATGGCAAAGAGAAATCACATAAACGCAAAAAGCATAGCCAAGATAAAGAACTACGAGCAAGTAAGAAGCAAAGAACGGGATCAGCATTTCATGATAGTGACGCAAAAAGTAGTCGCGACGACCGCAGGCAATCTAGTCAACACGGTATAATCGAAGCCCTCAAAATCCCTTCGGAATGAGAACGAGGTAGAGCCATTAAAGATTTTAATGAGCTCTTGGCGCAAGATT
>CBFGYT010000039.1:0-9691 GCA_965653065.1 uncultured bacterium
GTCAATGACTGGTGTGACCTGTTGTTTGTCTTTTTTCGCGTCTAATTGTTGCGTAGCTTTCAGATATTTGTCTATTCGTTGTTGACATAGCTGTATTTGCTGTTGTAAAAAGCTAACTGACGTTTCGCTACCAGTTCTTCCAGAAGCCTCTGAATGTTCTAAAAACCAACATTCATCATATAATGTTTCGAAGTTAATTTGTATATCGGGTTGTTTTGACCCGCATAGTCGAACGAAAAAGTCCATGGCCGTTTTATTAATGGTGACACCTCTTCTTAGTTGCTTCATGTGAGGTCTGGAACTTATATTTATTGCGGTCTCTACTTTAAAAAGCGCTTCTAATAACCACTCTATTTTCTCTTGAGTTTTTTCCACTTCGGGGTATAAGCAACAAAGTCGCTCTGCTGTGCTCATATGATGTCTAGCTAAACTATCTGAGCATTTACCCTGAGCAGCTATTGCTTTTATCAAGCCCTGATAGCTATTAATCTCCCATAATTTTTCAATTAAGACTTCAACCAAATCAGGAGAGTGTGAAGCATCCTCTCTCACGTGTAGTGTGGAGAAAAACTCTACTAGCTGTACTGGCAAAGTTATCGCATAAGTATGAGTCGTCGCATCAAACTCTTCCATATTATATTTAAATAATCGTTTTGCTAGTTCAAATAGCGCATCAAATTTTTTATTTTGAAATAAATACTCCATGCATGGTATCGCAAGAGTTTGAATAATATCTTTTTCTATCTCTTCTATGTTAACAATAGTAACAGAGCTTATCGTTATAGAAGAGGAATTTTTCATGCGAAGGGAGCGTAAACTCAACGTGGTATCTAAGTACGTCACAAAGAATAAGCCATCTTTTGAGAGGTTTTCACCAGACAAATTCTTATCACAAAGAGCTAGCGCAATGCACATATAATTCGGTAGATTATTTTTAGAGCAATACAAATCCCAATATTCACTGTTCTGCTGATTAGCCGTAATAGCTTCATATATTCTTTTAAAAAGACTAGACGCTAACTCATGATAACTATTCATAGTCATTATGTTGAAAAGAAATGGTAATATAGCTAATGTATTATTTTGCGCAAGAATACTTTTATTACCAGCATTACGTGGCAAAAAGGACTGAGTATGAATCAAATAGGCTGAAATGACTTCAGTTATAGCACTTAAAAAACTGCGGTTGTCAACAGAAAAATTATCAAGAATAACCCCATTGTCATCAAAAAGGGCATCTTTATTTTCAAATAACCAGCGAACTGCATGAATAGCGTTATTGCCTTTGTTGATTATACCATTGCCTTTGGCTATAGCACTTTTTCCGAAGTACACCTGGGCTTCCTTTTGAATCTGGGGCATATGAGGCTGTGAGCCACTACTGCTAGCACCGTTTTGTGCTGATTTTCGCAACATTTTTGGATTAGATTTTGCTTTTGACTTCTTTTTTCCCATGAGACACCTTCTATAATTTTTTATGCATCTGATAATTCTGTAAATAGTTATATTTGCATATGATAGCACCCTGATAAGAAAAAGTCAATTTAGAGTTTTCGAGTGTGAGTAGTTGGAGGATGGATATCTCATGTTATATTGTATAAGGATGCGTTAAAAGAGAGATTATTATTATGGCTACTATTTTTGTCAATAAAATAGACAGGGCAATTTCAACTATGCTATTATCCTTAATGATAAGGTTGGTGTTGTCATTTTAATTATCTAACATGACTTAATCTTGGTATGAAAGGTATTAAAATTAAAGGATGTATTGTGTACAGAGTATAGGTATCACCATGGCCAGTAATTCATTCGGAAATATTTTTAGAATCACTACGTGGGGCGAATCTCACGGCAAAGCCATTGGCGTGGTGATTGATGGTTGTCCCGCAGGTATTCACTTATCAGATGCAGATATCAATCAAGCCTTAGCATTACGTATGCCGGGGAAAAGTGCTTTTACTTCTCCGCGTAGAGAAGCAGATACTGCTGAAATTTATTCAGGAGTATTTGAAGGCGTGACTACAGGCGCGCCTATTTCCATCATTATTTTGAATCAAGATGCAGATCCAAGTAAATACGAACCGATCAAATCTTTATTACGCCCAGGACATGCCAATTATACCTATACGCAAAAATATGGCGTGTTTGATCACCGCGGTGGTGGTCGTGCTTCAGCGCGAGAAACGGCGTGTCGTGTTGCTGCTGGCGCTGTGGCGCAGAAATTATTAGATCGCGAAGAAATACAAGTCATTTCATTTATGCGATCGATTGGCGAGATTCACAGTGAATTATCATCAATCGATGCAATCAATCATTCTGCAAGAATTATGGATAGCTCATTATTTTGTGCTGATCCTATAGCAGAAGAAAAAATGCAACAAGCGATAGAAGACGCTAAATCAGCAGGTGATTCTCTAGGCGGAGTAGTAGAATTTGTGATACACAATATGCCAGCAGGATTAGGTGATCCTATTTATGAAAAGTTAGAAGCGAATTTAGCGAAAGCAATGTTATCGTTACCGGCGACGAAAGGATTTGAAATAGGTGAAGGCTTTATGGCCGCAAAGATGCAAGGTTCAGAGCACAATGATATATTCATTGCGGCAGATAAAAATCCCACTGCGACTAATCATGCGGGAGGCACTTTAGGTGGCATATCTACTGGCATGCCGTTGTATGGGCGAGTTGCTTTTAAGCCCACTTCTAGCATTAATAAACCACAAGCAACAATCGATTTTCAAGGAGAGCAGCGAACATTTCAATTGCCAGAAGGTTCTAGACACGATCCGTGTGTGGCAATTCGTGCCGTGCCGGTGGTGAGCGCCATGTGTCAGTTGGTGATCGCCGATGCATTGTTGTTAAATCGATGTGTTAGGTAGATGATGATGGAACGATGCTTAGTCAATAATCCTTTACCCTCGCCGATCTATTTTAGTGAGATATTTTCATCTTCTAAGCTGATTTTCTTTTGCCAAGAGACGTGCCATCGTGTGGTGATTGTCACGGATACCAATGTCCATGAACTCTATGGTAATTCTTTATTACAATATTTACGCACACATGCTATTCAAGCAGAAATCATTGTTATCACTGCTGGAGAAGCGATCAAATCGCGCGAAACTAAAGCCTATATTGAGGACAAGTTATTTTCTTTAGGCTGTGGCCGAGATACGTTGTTAATTGCATTAGGCGGCGGGGTGATAACCGATATCACAGGATTTGTTGCGGCAACCTATTGTCGTGGTATTCCTGTGATTTATATTCCCACTAGTTTATTGGCAATGGTCGATGCAGCGATTGGCGGTAAAACAGGAATTAATACTGAATTTGGCAAGAATACTCTAGGAACATTTACCCAGCCTAAACTTATTTTTATCGATGTGACGTTACTGAACACTTTACCTGATAATGAATATAAAAGTGCGTTTGCAGAAATCATCAAACATGCTTTAATTATCGATGAAACTTATTTCTCTCTTTTAGAGATGAATGGTGAGAAAATAAAAAAACGAGATATAGAATATTTACAAGACATTATTTTAAAAAGTTGTGAAATCAAAGCAAGGATTGTGGCAGAAGATGAAAAAGAATCTAACAAAAGAGAGCTACTCAATTTTGGTCATACTATAGGGCACGCATTAGAAAAAGCAACAGGGTATCAATTATCGCATGGTCAAGCTGTTTTTATGGGGATGATGGTAGAAGCGTGGATTGCTAATAAGTTAGGATTCTTATCGACACAAGAATTGATTCGTATACAAGCGTTGATTGGCCCGATGATCAATACAGCCAATCTATTGAAAAATGTTTCGCAAGATGCATTATTCACCGCACTCAAATTTGATAAAAAAAATCGTAAAGAGCAGAGTCGATTTGTTTTGTTGAAAGGTATTGGAGAAACTGCTCAAGAAAACGGCAATTATGCCCATATTGTAGATAAGGACATTATTAAAGAATCACTAGAGTATTTATTTCAGTCATAGTGTAATATAGGGTGTTGTGATATACTAGTCAAAAGTTTTCGTTGCTATCAAGGAGGCATTCCATGTATCTAACTCAATTAACAAAAATTTTTATAGTGGCCGCTATAACCACTACTGGTCTTACAACTTATGCCAATAATTCTACCCCAACAAACAGTACGAAAGTACCCACACCCACGCAATATACCTATAAAAATGATTACCAAGAAAAGGGTTTATATCAAGAAAATGCAGGTAATGTGAGTGGTAATGCAAAAGGTATGTTGACTATTGTTGATTTTTCGGACTATTTTTGCGGTCCTTGTCGAGATCTGAGTAAAAGCATAGATAATTTAGTCAAAAAAGATAATCAATTACGCGTTGTCTATGTCGATTATCCCGTGCTGGGCCCTGGGTCAACTTTTGCGGCCAATGCGGCGTTAGCTTCATTACAGCAAAATAAATATCTGCCATTTCATCAAAGCATGATGCGAGCGACCAAGCCATTAACCGAAGAAGAAGTGTATAAACTTGCCAGTGAACAAGGCATTGTTGTTTCAAAATTAAAGACAGATATGCAAAGTAAACAAAACGTCCAAGCGATGTTAAATAATTTTATGCTGGCAAATGCTTTTTCTATTGTCGGAGTTCCTACTATTGTGGCGGGTTATACAGATTCGCCGCATAATACCAGGGTGTATATTGGATTAGACCCACAAGACTTGCAAGCGTTGATTACGCAAATGGAGCAGACAAGAGCAGCGAGCAAGGGGTAGAGTGGACTAAACTATCAACAATATTTGGATAATGCTCATTTGACACAACGGCAACGAGGTCGCAGGACGAGTAGGAACAATAGTTGTTTTACTACCGATTTTTCCTTTCCCTCTCCCCACCCTCTCCCGCGAAAAGCATCATTACGCTTACAAGGATCTTAGCGCGGGAGAGGGGGCAGATCGAGGGGAATTAAAAATTTGTGTTCAATCCAATATTAAATGATGTTCAACAAAATTTCAGGAATGTTGTTTAGTATCTATCAATCAAATTTTGGTATATCACTTCCTCTTTTTCATCGGCACAAAATCACGATTCACTGCACCTAGATACAATTGTCGTGGTCTGGCGATTTTACTATTGGGCGTAGACATCATTTCTATCCAATGTGAAATCCAACCTACGGTTCTAGCCAATGCAAAAATCACCGTAAACATATTCACAGGAATACCGATGGCGCTTAAGGTAATGCCAGAATAAAAATCAACGTTAGGGTAGAGTTTTTTCTCAATGAAATATTCATCTTCTAAGGCGATCTTTTCTAATGCCATAGCCAATTTAAATAAAGGTGTATCGCCTACACCCACTTCTTTTAATACTTCATGACACACTTCGCGCATGATTTTAGCGCGCGGATCATAATTCTTATAAACGCGATGACCAAAGCCCATTAAGCGGAATGGATCATTTTTATCTTTGGCTTTTTCAATATAACGACCAATATTTTTAACATCGCCAATTTCATGCAACATATTGAGTACTGCTTCGTTGGCACCACCATGTGCTGGGCCCCATAAAGTCGCAATGCCCGCAGCAATACAAGCAAATGGATTCGCACCGGAAGATCCCGCCATGCGTACTGTAGAAGTCGACGCATTTTGTTCATGATCGGCATGTAAAATAAAGATTTTATCCATCGCACGCGCTAACGTAGGCGATGCTTGCCAAGGTTCTGAAGGTACGCCAAACATCATTTGCAAAAAGTTTTCACTGTAATCGATATTATTTTGCGGATAAATTAGAGGTTGCCCAATAGAATACTTATAACACATCGCCGCTAACGTAGGCATTTTTGCAATTAAACGATACGCAGCAGTTTGTCTATGCTCAGGATTATGAATGTCTAAGGTGTCATGATAAAAAGCGGATAATGCACCAACAACACCGACCATGATGGCCATAGGATGTGCATCGCGTCTAAAACCATTATAAAACGTACGCATTTGTTCGTGCACTAAAGTATGGTGCTTGATTTGTTCGACAAAATCGTGTTTTTGTGGCTGATTCGGTAATTCGCCATTTAATAATAGATAACACACTTCCAAATAATCGGATTTTTCGGCTAATTGTTCAATAGGATATCCGCGATAGAGTAATTCCCCTTTATTACCATCAATATAAGTAATGGTAGAGGGGCATGCCGCTGTTAATGCAAAACCGGGGTCGTAGGTAAAAGTTTCTTTGCCTGCTAAAGGAGCGATATCTATGACTGGCTCGCCTAGAGTTGCTTTGTGTACAGGTAAGTCTACGTGTTCGCCATTCGGCAGGGTTAGTTTTGCAGTATCGGTCATCATCGTCCTCTTTCAAATAATGTCAAGACTATTCTAGTGCACATAGTCTAGCACTGTATCTACAAAATGGCGAGTGTTCTAATTATAGTTATAGCAGTAAAGCTCCTGGTGCGGGAGAGGGGACAGAGCGAGGCGAAATTAAGGATCTGTGTTTAAAGATTAAATAATGTTCAGCACACAACAAGCTAAAATTTCGACTTTAGATCCACATATATAGTCTTAACTTTAGCCGAGGTTAAGCGTAGGATAAGCGGTTTATAGAATGGGAAAACAGACTACCAAGAGACTGTCACTCCGCTTTTAGAGGATCTTCTCCTGCATATTCTGCTGAAAATTCTGGAGTTCTGCACCATTTATCGCTATACTAATGGCCCTAGTATTGTCTTGTTTGGGGAGTATGATGAATAAAAACAGACCTATTCATCTGGATATAACAAAAATTCGTATGCCTGTGACTGCAATAGCTTCTATTTTGCACAGAATATCGGGTGTTGTTTTATTTTTAGCCATACCATATCTATTATGCATATGGTCCTGTTCTTTACAAAATGCAGATTATTACCAATCTTTGCAAATGGCCATGCATCACGGAATAACGCCGTGGATAGTTTCTGCCATATTATTAGCCTTGGTATACCATTGGGTGGCTGGGATCCGCCATTTATTAATGGATATGGGTATTGGTGAAGAAAAAGTCAGTGGTCGCCGTGGCGCCCTCTTGGTTTTCGTTATTGTTGCCATATTGGCATTATTGCTGGGAGTATGGTTATGGTAAAAAGTGCAACCTCATTAACAGGTAACGGTTTACGCGATTGGTTATGGCAACGAGTGAGCGCAGTGATATTGGCGGTCTATGCCTTGTTTGTCATCGGCTTTTTCTTCAGCGCACCACATATAGATTATATGATGTGGCGAGAATTCTTTCACGGCATGCCTGTTAAATTATTTACAGCACTCGCCGCATTGAGTTTGTTAGCCCATGCTTGGATAGGCATGTGGACTATTTTAACCGATTATATTAAAGCAACGCGATTACGTGTTTTCTTAGAAGTGCTCGTTATTTTAGCTTTAATTCTTTATTTTATTTATGCAATTGCAATCGTGTGGAGTGTGTAATGACATTAGCAACTTATACTTTTGACGCAATCATCATTGGTGCCGGTGGGGCAGGTATGCGTGCCGCGTTGGCATTAGCAGAATCCGGATTACAAGTCGCATTGGTTTCTAAAGTATTTCCTACGCGATCGCATACGGTATCTGCGCAAGGGGGAATTACCTGTGCATTAGGCAATGTGCATGAAGATGATTGGCGCTGGCATATGTATGATACCGTGAAGGGTTCCGATTATATTGGCGATCAAGATTGTATCGAATACATGTGCGAAGTCGGGCCACAAGTAGTCTATGAATTAGAGCATATGGGATTACCTTTTTCACGTTTGGATGATGGTCGTATTTATCAACGGCCTTTTGGCGGACAATCCAAAAGCTTTGGTGGCGAACAAGCTGCAAGAACCTGTGCTGCTGCCGATAGAACAGGGCATGCCTTACTACATACGTTATATCAGCGTAATATCGCAGAAAAAACCAATGTGTTTTCTGAATGGTATGCGTTAGATTTAGTGAAAGCTGCCGACGGCAATGGCTTTGCCGGTATCGTCGCGTTAAATATTGAAACCGGTGAAACGGTATTCATGCATGCACGTGCAATTATTTTCGCAACCGGTGGTGCGGGGCGTATTTTCCAATCGACAACCAACGCATTAATTAATACCGGTGATGGTATTGGCATGGCGATTCGTGCCGGTTTACCCATTCAAGATTTTGAAATGTGGCAATTTCACCCAACCGGCATTGCCGGTGCGGGGGTATTGGTGACGGAAGGGTGTCGCGGTGAAGGCGGCTATTTGATTAATAAAAATGGCGAACGCTTCATGGAGCGTTATGCGCCGCATGCGAAAGATTTAGCATCACGCGATGTGGTCGCGCGCGCCATGTCATTAGAATTACGTGCGGGCAATGGGTTTGAAATTAATGGTGTGAATTGCGTTAAATTGAAATTAGATCATTTAGGCGCAGATTTAATTAAATCGCGCTTGCCTGGTATTCGTGAATTATCGCTCACTTTCGCAGGCGTAGATCCTATTCGCGAACCTATTCCTGTCGTGCCTACGTGCCATTATATGATGGGCGGTATTCCCACCAATCGATTTGGACAAGTGATCACCGTCGATAAAAACGGACACGATCAATTAATCGAAGGATTATATGCTGTGGGCGAATGTGCGTGTGTGTCTGTGCATGGTGCCAATCGTTTAGGCGGAAATTCTTTATTAGATTTAGTCGTCTTTGGGCGTGCTGCTGGATTAGATGCCAAAGAGCAATTGCAGCATCTTCCATTAAAATCGGTAGGATCTGCAGAATTGGATGCAGCCTTAAGTCGTTTACATCGCTGGGATAATACACGTCAGGGCGAATCCGTCAGTCAAATTCGTGCCGATATGCAAAAAACAATGCAAGAAGATTTCGGTATTTTTCGTACTGGCGAACACATGCAACAAGGCTTGGATAAATTATTAAAACTACAAGAACGATTGCAAAATGCAGCGTTTGTTGATCACAGTCGTATTTTTAATACTACACGTATAGAAGCGTTAGAATTAGATAATTTGATGGCGACGGCAGTTGCGACTGCGTATGCTGCCATCTATCGCACTGAAAGTCGTGGCGCGCACAGTCGCGAAGATTTTCCGAAACGCGATGATGCCAATTGGTTAACGCATACGTTGTATCAAGCCGATGGCCATAAGATGAGTCGTCGTGCGGTCAATATGAAACCGCACAATGTAGAGCCTTTTGAGCCTAAAGAACGAGTTTATTAATTGTAAGAGAGAGATGGGGTTAAACTATGGCAGATGCGATGCGCACCGTTAAATTTAAAATTTATCGCTATAATCCAGAAGTGGATGCGACACCTTCTATGAAAGACTATGAATTAACGATTCCACAAGGTCAAGATATGATGTTGTTGGAAGCGATTTTACGTATTAAAGCGATGGATGATACGTTGGCGTTTCGTCGCTCTTGTCGCGAAGGCGTGTGCGGCTCCGATGGCATGAACATCAATGGTCGCAATGGTTTAGCGTGCGTAACCTTATTATCCGCATTAAAACAGCCGATTGAATTACGTCCTCTACCAGGGTTGCCGGTTATTCGTGATTTAATTGTCGATATGACTGCGTTTTATCGCCAATATGAAAAAGTAAAACCCTATTTAATTAATACCGATCCGCCTCCTGCTAAAGAACGCTTGCAAAGCCCAGCGGATCGTAAAAAATTAGATGGCTTATATGAATGTATTTTATGTGCGTGCTGTTCTACTTC
>CBFGYT010000040.1:0-9578 GCA_965653065.1 uncultured bacterium
ATATGCGTGGGATCAAATCAAAAGGGAAAATTTCTTCTGTGCCCATTTCATGTTTATAGACTAAAAAAGTGGTGCCATTATTCCGGAAAATATTATCGGCTAAGCGGCGATAATGTTGGAAGTCTTCTACTGAATTTTTATCTAATAATTCAATCAGCTTACGAAAAGGCGCTTGTGGTTCTCCCTTGGCTATAAACATTTCATCATAGCGATTTAATAAAGGTTGATAGTCTTTAAACAATCCTGTTAGCGGTGCGGTCATTTTTTTCCTTAATTAATCAAATACATCCCCGTTAAAGATTAGTACAAACACTCGATAAAATCCAATCTAATTGAATTTTCTTGTTTTTATGTGAAAATGAGCTAAATTTAAAGGGGTATTCATTTATTCTATACTTGAAAAGGATTTTCTCTACACCAATGAAACTCATAGTGCATCATCAAAGTCAGTATCACTACAGTAAATCGGTCATTTTGTCACCACATCTGATACGATTACACCCGGCAGCGCACAGTCCCTGCGCTATTCATCAATATGCATTGACGATAGGCCCTGATACTCATTTTATTCATTGGCAACAAGATCCCAGCGGCAATACCCTGGCGCGCGTGGTTTTCCCCAACCCAGTTAAAACCTTATCTGTGGCGGTTTCATTAGAAATAGACTTTCAACCGATTAATCCATTTAACTTCTTTTTAGAAGAAGAAGCTTTATATTATCCTTTTCAATATAATGAAACGAGCAAGGCAGCGTTATTGCCTTATTTATCTTTACCCACATTAACCCCTTTATTCACGATTTGGCTAAACTCTATCGATAAAGCGCCCAAGCGAACTATCGATTTTATGATTGATTTAAATCAACGCGTGCAACAAACGATTTCTTATACGTTACGCCATGAGGCGGGCATACAGTCCAGTGAAGACACTTTAGCGAAACAAAGCGGCTCTTGTCGTGATATGAGCGTATTACTGATGGAAAGTCTACGCTATTTTGGACTGGCAGCACGTTTTGTGTCGGGTTATTTAATCCAATTGGCTAACGACACACGCCCTGAAAATCATTTGGCATTGCATGCCTGGGTAGAAGTATATTTACCTGGCGCGGGTTGGATAGGGTTAGATCCGACTTCTGGCTTATTAACCAGCGAACAACATATTCCGTTATATTGCACTTTTGAGCCTAGCGACGCCGCGCCCATTGAAGGCACTTGTTCTCCTTGCGACGTTACTTTTGATGTGCACATGTCTGTAGCGCCCGTAGATGAAAAGCCCGCTATCTCTGAAATGAAAAACAATACTTTAAATCAAGTGGCTAATAGTATCGATGAAAAAATACAAGCCTGTGATATACGTTTAACTTCAGGTGGCGAACCAACATTCACCAAAATAAATACCACTGCAGCAGAATGGATAACCGCGGCAATGGGCGATGAAAAACGCATGCTCGCTGAGAAATTATTATTGCAATTAAAAAATAAATTTAGCGCAAATGGCTTATTGCATTTTGGTCAAGGCAAACATTATCCGGGCGAAGAATACCCTCGCTGGGCATTGAACTGTTTTTGGCGTAAAGATAATGAGCCGATTTGGCAAAATCCCAATTTATTAGCCAAAACAACGACGACTCCTTTAACGTTTGAGCATGCACAACATTTCATGCGTACTTTGCAACAAGAATTACAGTTGCCTGTTGAAAATGCATTAGAAGCGTTTGAAGATCCACTAGAATTAATTCGCAGACAAAATAATCAAGAACCTGCACATACATTAAATGCTGCCGGCGATGGGACGATAGAATCACTCGCCGAAGCCATAGATGATACGGCGTTATCGCCTTGTGGCCTCATTTTACCGCTACATTGGGATTTTTCTCATCATAGTTGGCACTCTCCGCTATGGAAATTTCGGCGCAATAAATTGTTTTTAACCTATGGCGATACCGCCATAGGCTATCGTTTACCGTTAGATACCTTAATTAAACATAGACCTAATTCTGTGGAATGGCCGCCAGAGCGATCGCCCTTAGAGTCATTATCTGCGCTGCCCACTTATGCACAATTAAAAGAACAAGACTTATCTTCTTTGTCAGCGCAAAATCATTTGCCCACGCCATGGGAATGCACCGCTTTAGGCGTGTCGATCAAACAAAATCGCTTATATGTGTTTATGCCGCCATTAGCTTATGTAGAATATTATTTAAGTTTAATCACTCATATTGAAGCGGCAGCAGCAATAATTCAATTGCCTGTGTTCATAGAAGGCTATGAGCCGCCAATGGATCCCCGTTTAGAAAAATTCTCAATTACGCCCGATCCAGGAGTCATCGAAATCAATTTACATCCTGCTGAGAATTACGCAAAGTTATTGCAGATTATGCAGACTGTCTACAAAGAAGCAGAAACATTAGAACTAACACCAACAAAATATATGATGAATGGTCGCACCATTGCCGCCGGCGGTGGCAATCACATTGTCTTAGGTGGTATTACGCCTCAAGACAGTCCTTTTTTACGAAACCCTGCGGTACTGCGTAGTATCATTACTTATTTTCAACATCATCCTAGCTTAGCGTATTTATTTTCTGGGTTATTCATAGGCCCTACCTGCCAAGCGCCACGCATTGATGAAAGCCGCGATGATATGTTACATGAATTAGAAACTGCGTTTACAACCTTGCCGCATGATAAAGAAGACAACCCTTACTGGCTCATCGATAGAATGTTACGCAACATCATGGTCGATGTCACTGGTAATACGCATCGTGCCGAAATTTGTTTAGACAAACTCTATTCGCCCGATCACATGAATGGCCGTCTTGGCTTAGTCGAATTTCGCGCTTTTGAAATGCCGGAAACAGCAGAGCTTAATGTATTACAACATCTATTAGTGCGTGCAATTTTACTGCGCTGTTGGCAAACGCCTTATACAGGCCGTTTAATTCGTTGGAAAACAGCATTGCACGATAAATTCATGTTGCCTTATTATGTATGGCACGATTTTGCCGACGTTATCTATGATTTACAGCAGCATGATATTCCCTTACAGCTGGATTGGTATCAGCCATTATTTGATTTTCGTTTCCCAGAAATTGGCACCGCGATGGTGGGTGATATACAATTAAAATTACGTTTCGCCGCCGAACCTTGGCCTATATTAGGAGAACAAGTACTATCCGGTGCCACCAGTCGCCCTGTGGATTCTGCGACAGAGCGTTTACAATTAGAAGTGATCGGTGAATTAAGTGAACGATATTGTATTTTATGTAATGGTGTACGCTTGCCGTTACATCCTACGACACAAACACAACACTCTATTGCTGGTATCCGTTTTAAAGCGTGGGATTTAATTCATACCTTACATCCGCAGTTGCCGGCAGAAAAAACGCTTACTTTTGAAGTCGTCGATTGTAAGACACAGCGGGTGATCGGCGGCTGTCGTTATCATGTGGCCGATCCCAATGGCAAAGTTTATGATTTTCTTCCTATCAATGCCCATGATGCAGCCAGTCGTAGGCAGAGATTGTTTGATACGACTGTAAGCCTGCGGGAGATTATGGAGATCCCCCAGGCGGTTGTCGATGAAGAGTATCGCTATACGGTGGATTTGAGAAGAAAAGCTCATCTTTTATCATTTTGAGGCTTCGCTAATAGCGCTTTTCTGGGAGTAAGCAATTTATCCAGATAATCGAGATTATAAATATAATGTTGATCTTCTGGAATGCTTTTGTTACTTTTCAGCAGGAATCCTTTTTTATTGCCCAGATTTAATCTTTTATCGATCTCTTTTTTTATCTCGTTTTCATTTGCACTATCTATGTCAAGAGGTCCCCCTGGTCCATTACTTTCAAATTCAACTATAGCCTTTAAAAGTTCTTTTCTGTCTCCTATATAATCTTCATGCGCAGCTTCGAGAACATTCAGCTCTTCTTTTTTTGCAGAAAGCTCTTTAGATTTATTTTTTTCTTTATCTTTAAGCGCCTTTCTTTCCTCTAGACGCCATTCTAGTTCTTTGCCATTCATCTCTTTGCTTGCTTGCTTATTTTCCATTATCATCGCTTGATGTAGCATTTCTAATCTTGCCGCAACCTCTTCATCTATTTCATCCATGTTGACTATCATTTTATTTTCGGTTGCATCATCATCTTCATCGCTCTTATCTTCATCGCTCTTATCTTCATCGCAGTTGTTTAAAATATCAATATCGCGTTCATTATCTTGGGTGCTTTTTGTTATCTGTGCTAATTCCTCAGATAAATTGTTCAGTGAAGTATTTAACGTTTTCTTATTTTGCATATATTCATATTCATCATATAACCAGTATTTTTCTATTAACTCACATAATCTATAGATTGAGTTAAAAGTCTGTCCTATCGCTTCTAAAGGAGGTCTATCATTGGGATTTTTAGATAACATCAACTCTAAAGTGCTACATATTTTATTGTAGATCTGATTAGATACTAACGGATCAATCCCTAGAAAAAGAGACTTGAAGCTCTCCAATATATCGTGTAGCTTGGGTATCCTATTCTCCCCATGCAATTCGGATAAAATAAGGCCCCCTAATATGTACATATCGGATGCTACTGTCAATTTATCTACATTACCATTTTTCATTTCTGGCGGAAGAAGCGTATCTTTGATGGCGGGATGTCTCTCTTGTTGAGATTTAAAAGCAACATCAGGGGAGGTCAGTATTGCTTGTGAAAAATCTGTTAATTGGCATAACACACGGACATCGTCTCCTTTACGGTATAGATAAACTAACAGCCCTTTGGGATTGCCATGGATAATAGAGGTAGATATAACACAGCCACCGCTCATAACCTCTTTATGACATCTTTGATATTGATCAATCGTCTTACAAACCAACTCTAACCGCTTTGTGAAACTTAACTTCTCTACTTCATCTAAACTATCTGACAATGGTTTTCCTTTAAAGTAAGGCATTAACATAAAGCTACTGGGAAAACCGTGGCTATCTCCTTTAAAGGTCCCTATTTCATAAAATTTACAATTTTGAGTATAGTTAGTCAAAGTTGCTTCCGTCTTTAAAGTATTATGAATATTACTCTTCCCATTTTTTTGACCATAACAACCTACCGATAAAGGATATTCTTTTAATATCGCTCCTGTTTGTCTATCGACAAGATAAGCACCTCTTTCAATATATTCAGATTGAGAACCTTTTTGTCGTATTGCTTTACGTTCTGCTTGCTCGATTAATAGAACATAATTGCTGCGAGGCATACAGTCATATAACCACTGATTGGGCTTTTGGTACAGAGAAGAACTGGGTGCAGGTGGAACAATAACAATCGTTTGCTGCTTTAATTGTTCAATATAGATTTTATCAATACATTCTGCGGTTCTAATCGCATATTGCTTCGGATCACTGCTTGCATTTTTGCCCATATATGCTGCCATATTACCCCCTTTCGTATTTTTAAATTTTTTAATTTATAAAAGCCATATACTTGGCCAATAAAATAGCCTTAGCGTATTTTCAGGATCCCTGTTGAAAATGGATTGTGTAAATATTGCTCTTTTTGTGGTGTTTTATTCTCTTTATGGTGTGTACTATATACGAACTATCGGCAGCGTGTCAAGAATTTGGCTTTATTTTGGTCTGTATATACCGCTCGCCTTTCGAAATGCGAGATTTTTGTAGGGTGGATTAAGGACCTTGGCTCGGTATTTGATAGAATTGACGATTTAGTATTTTTTTCAGATATTGAGTAATCGTAGGAAAATGTCCGAATCCACCATTTATTCTGGTGGATTCGGACATTTTCTTAATATTCTCACGATCTCAGAGAAAATTGAATTCATATATTTCTTTGCATATCATACGAATGTCCTTAATCCACCCTACATTAGATGCGCGTTTCGAAGTGTAATGGGTATATATCTCGCATCTAGCTGCTGCGAGATCTTCCTTGTCTGACATAACTCATACCCTGTGTATAATCTTGTCCTTCAGTCGCACTTCTTGACAAAATTGGAGAGTCTGGCGCACAAGTACCCTTACTGTGCATTACGCTGGTATTTAAGTTAGAAGAACTCTCTGCGCTTAAAACAGAACTTGATGTAGATGCATCGTCTAAGATAACAGAAGAAGATAGTGTTACTGTTTTGTCTGTACCGACATCATGGAAACTTTCGTCTATCTCACTGTCTTTATTGCCAGGAACCTCTTGAAAATCTTCGTATATCTCGAAGTCTTCTTCATCAGAGACCTGATCGAATCTATCTTCGAGAATAAGGCACTCTCTTATTTTTTCCAAGAACTGACACGTTTTATTTTTTTCGATAAAGAGTGCTTGTATAGTTGGCGCATTCGCTAAAGAATAAGTTTCATCTATATATCTAACATGCTCTAGAACCTCATCTTCCTGTTCATACATATTAAAGACATAGTTTTGAGAAGTACTTTCAAATGAATGGTATTTAGTTACTGCTATGGCATCGCTTGTTTGTACATAACTACTAAAAACATTACACGTTTCAGAAGCGCTAGGATATGCTTTTCTGATATAGTCTTTCTCACTAAGTAAATTAAGGAAATAGCATAGGGCATGAATTTCTTTCGCTGCCTCAGGATAAGCTTCTGAATAACGAATATCTTCAGAAAAAGGCACAAAATACTTATCCATAATGAGTGCTGCACAGTCTTTTATTTTTTGTTTGAAAATTTCATCTGGATTTTTACAAGATTTGTCACAGCACAGTAATTTCTTAAAGGCAACAGTAAAACAAGAATGCAAACTCAATAGAAGTGATTGGTGCTTAAACCTTTCTTCTTTGAAATGGCTAAGATCTATCTTATTAAAATGAATGATAAGATCTTCTATCGTTGGAGAATGCATACTCATAAAAATACCCTCACTATCGTTTTTTTATTTGTTATTGCCTTAAATTATAATGGTGGATACGGACATTGATCGAACTGCGCATAAAATATCATGCACAATCCAGATTCCAATGTTTCTTTCTTATTTCTAGGCCAATGTCCTTAATCCACCCTACAAAAATCTCATATTTCAAAAAGCGAATGATATATCTCTTTTTAACCTCAACAAACCATCAACACTTCGCCTGCCCAGGCGCGCGCGGAAATGGGATCACATCGCGCACATTGGCAACGCCGGTAATATAACTCAATAAGCGCTCAAAGCCTAGACCAAACCCAGCATGGGGCACGGTGCCATAGCGACGCAAATCTAAATACCAACTATACGTATCTACATCTAAGCCACTTTGTTGCATGCGCTCTGTTAAGATATCTAAACGCTCTTCCCGCTGGCTGCCGCCAATGATTTCGCCTATGCCTGGTGCCAACACATCCATCGCCGCCACCGTTTTACCATCGTCATTTAAACGCATATAAAATGCTTTAATCTCTTTAGGATAATCGACGACGATAACCGGTGCTTTCACATGCTGTTCCGCTAAATAGCGCTCATGCTCTGATTGTAAATCAATACCCCAGCTGACAGGATATTCAAATTGTTTGTTGACTTTTTCTAAAATCGCAATCGCTTCACTGTACGTCATGGTGACAAAGTCACTGTTCACCACGTGTTCTAACCGCGCCAAACACGTTTTATCGACCCATTCATTGAAAAAGGCCATATCATCGGCACGCTCTGTTAATACTTTTGCTAACACATATTTCAATAGCGCTGCTGCCAATTGAGCATCTTCTTGTAACGTGGCAAAAGCCATTTCCGGCTCTATCATCCAAAATTCTGCTAAATGACGGCTGGTATTGGAATTCTCAGCACGAAACGTCGGACCAAAGGTATAGACTTTCGATAAGGCCAAAGCATAGGCTTCGCCATTTAATTGTCCCGATACTGTTAAAAAAGTTTCGCGGCCAAAAAAATCTTCACTAAAATTAATTTTTCCTTTATCGTCTCTAGGCATATTGGTTAAGTCTAAGGTGCTGACGCGAAATAATTCGCCTGCACCCTCGCAATCATTGGTTGTAATGACGGGGGTATTGAGCCAAAAAAATCCTTGTTGATGAAAAAATTCGTGAATAGCATGCGCAACACTGTGACGCACACGCGTCACCGCACCAATAATATTCGTCCGTGGCCGTAAATGTTGTACTTCGCGTAAATATTCTAACGTATGGCGTTTTGGGCTAATAGGATAAGTTTCTGGGTTTTCAATCAACCCAATCACAGTTATTTTTTCCGCTTGCATTTCTACCGTTTGCCCTTGACCAGTAGATGCTATTAATTTTCCAGTCACTGCAATCGAGCAGCCGGCGGTTAATTTTAAAATCTCACTGTCATAGTTTTCTAAGGTGTTTGGCACCACAATTTGTAATGTGGCAAAGCAAGAGCCATCATATAAGGCAATAAAAGAGATCCCCGCTTTAGAATCGCGACGCGTGCGCACCCATCCTGATACGGTTATCGTTTTATCGATTTGGGTTGTATCGGCTAATAACTTCGCAATAGACATAGTTTACTTATACTCCTCAATCGGTATCGCTTTACGCACGCGATACACTTCTTCTAAATCAATCGTTGCATAGATGATCCCCGGAACTTCTTCTGTTCTTTCTGCAATAATCGTTCCCCAGGGATCAACAATAACACTGTGGCCATAGGTCACACGGCCACTGGCATGCTTCCCTGCTTGTGCCGGCGCAATAATATAACTAAAGGTATCCAACGCGCGCGCGCGGGTTAATACATGCCAATGTGCTTGCCCTGTTTTTACGGTAAAGGCCGACGGTAACACAATGATTTCCGCTTTTTTGCGAAATAACTCATTGAATAATTCCGGAAAGCGCACATCATAACACACGGCTAAACCAATGCAACCAAATGGCGTTTCCACCACCGTAATATCTTCTCCCGGCTCTATTGTATCCGACTCACGATAATATTCTGTGGGCGATAGCGTCACATCAAACATATGAATTTTGTCATAGCGAGCAACACACTGTCCTTGATCGTTAAAAACTAACGTGCTGGCACGTACTTTATTGGGCGTATTGCCTATAATTGGTAGAGTACCGCCGACTATCCATACGCCATATTGCTTAGCGGCATTGGCTAGACAGTCTTGAATTTTACCTTGACCAAATGTTTCTTGAATATGAATACGTGCGTCCGCTTGATAACTTACCAAAGGAAACATTTCGGGTAGCGTGATCAATTGCGCGCCTTGTGTCGCGGCTTCCCCAATCAGCTGATACGCCGTTTGTAAATTTTCGTCGACTTTTTCCGTTGAACACATTTGAATTGCTGCGACTTTCGTTTTCATAAGCTGTTATCCTTGACTACGCTAATAATTTTTCGTGAATACCACCAAACCCTTTATTACTCATCACCACCCAATGGTCGCCTGTTTTCGCCGCGGTTTTAAAATAATCGACTATCGCATCCACACTATTAAAAACTTGTACCGGCTTACTGGAAGCTGGAATTAAATCTTCCACGCCCCAATCGGGATCGGGACGAATGATAATGATTTCATCAGCATCGTTCCATGAGGTGGGCAACGTAGTTTTATGCACACCTGTTTTCATGGTGTACGATCCTAATTCTAATATTG
>CBFGYT010000041.1:0-9569 GCA_965653065.1 uncultured bacterium
CATTATTTACAAAGTTATAAAGGTACTGTCATCGCAGTCACACACGATCGCTATTTCTTAGATAATGTCGCCGGTTGGATTTTGGAATTAGATCGTGGAGAAGGCATTCCTTTTGAAGGCAATTATTCTTCCTGGTTAGAACAAAAAAATCAACGCTTAGAACAAGAAGAACGCCAAGAAAAAGCACATCAAAAAGCATTAGCTGCTGAATTAGAATGGATCCGCAAGAATCCTAAGGGCGGTCGCGTTAAAGACAAAGCACGTATGGCACGCTTTGAAGAATTAAATTCGAAAGAATTCCAAAAACGCAATGAAACACAAGAAATTTATATTCCGCCTGGGCCGCGTTTAGGCGATGTAGTTATTGAAGCCAATGAATTAACTAAATCTTTTGAAGGCCGTGTTTTATTTCAAAACTTATCTTTCAATTTACCCAAAGGCGGGATCTTGGGGATCATCGGCGCTAATGGTGCTGGTAAATCTACATTATTGAAATTGATCACCGGCCAAGAACAAGCTGACAGTGGGACTCTACGCTTAGGCGAAACCGTGTCGTTGTCTTATGTCGATCAATCGCGCGATCATTTGAATGCTAAGAAAACGGTTTGGGAAGAATTATCCGATGGCTTAGATCAAATTATAGTGGATA
Organism: uncultured bacterium; assembly: GCA_965653065.1. GTDB lineage: Bacteria > Pseudomonadota > Gammaproteobacteria > UBA1113 > UBA1113 > VFKP01. Next base: position 650 of record CBFGYT010000041.1, read on the forward strand.
GTTATCAAATTCCTTCGCGCGCTTATGTAGGGCGCTTTAATTTTAAAGGCAGCGATCAACAAAAGTTTATTGGTGATTTATCCGGTGGGGAACGTAATCGCGTGCATTTAGCTAAAATGTTAAAAAGCGGCGGTAATGTTTTACTACTAGACGAACCGACTAATGATTTAGACGTAGAAACGTTACGTGCTTTAGAAGAAGCCTTGCTGACATTCCCCGGCTCTGCCGTCATTGTGTCACACGATCGCTGGTTTTTAGATCGCGTTGCTACACACATTCTCGCTTTTGAAGACGATGGCAGTTACACTTGGTTTGAAGGCAACTTCTCTGATTATGAAGAAGATAAAATTAAACGTTTAGGTGAAGATGCCGTATTGCCTAAACGAATTAAACAACGCGTGGCCATGATAACATAATGATCGCCAAGTTATCGTTAGTGATACAATGCGCACCTTATACCAATAGTGCCAGTTTAGCCGCTTTTCGGTTAGCACAAAGCATTGCTGCTAACCCTAAAGCGTCATTGAATGATATTTTCTTTTATGGTGATGGCGTTTACCATGCACTATTAAATCAAGCAGAAGACAATGAGACAATCGATTTGGATTGGCTATCCTTGTCTGTGCCGTTATCCGCTTGTGTTGCCAGTGTGAAACGACGCGGCATTACGCCTTCTTCTGAAATTAAAATAGTGGGGTTAGGATTTTTGGCTGAACTCTATCAACAGAATGATAAAGTCATTGTCTTGGGGTGACTCATGAAATCGATTGTATGTATCAAACAAAGCTTTCCTAAATCGAATACGCACGAATGTGAATGTTTAGATTTAATCATGGCTTTAGCGAGTTTTGATTACACAATTCATTTGGTTTTTATGGGGGATGGCATTTTATCATTATTGCAAAGTGAATACGCTTATAGTAAACGATTACAAGCGTTGCCTTTGTTTGATATTACGAATATTGGTGTCGAAAGCCAAAGTTTTTATTCGCGACAGTTAGACCGTTCACAACTCAGCATTCCTGTTTCTATCGTAGAGCCTAAGCACTTGCAACAATTATTGCAAGATAGTATTGGAGTCTATACGCTATGAAACTACTATATTTGTGGCAGAAAGACACTTGGCAAGATTTTCCAGATACCTTATTCACTCAAGAGGATGCCTGTGTGTTAGTCGGCAATGGTGCGATCGCAGCATATACTAAAGATATTCCTAAAATTGTGGCACCGTTGTTTATTGTTTTGGAATCGTCCTTGGACTCTGCGCTGTTAGCTAGAAATATTCAAATTATTTCATCTGAAAAGTGGTTAGAGTTAATTTTGCAGTATGATAAAGTGGTGAGTTTGTAAAATGAATATAGTCCATAATAGGATATCCATAACATATGATAAAACTAAACACTGACGGCTACTTGACAGATCCCAACACTTGGAATGAAATCGTCGCTAAAGAACTAGCTCAGCAAGAAGCCTTAACACTCACCGAACACCATTGGCAGATCTTAAATGCACTAAGACAATTTTATAATCGTTATGCTATGGTCCCGACCATGCGTGCTTTTTTGAAATACTTAAAGCAAGAATGTCATCTTGCGTCAATAGACAGCGCACAATTGTATGCCTTGTTTCCTAAAGGCCCTATCTTGCAAGGGGCAAAGATCGCAGGGCTACCGAAGCCGAAGCATTGTATTTAATTCATCATTACCTTGAGATCTATACCGTTCGCCTTTCGAAATGCGAATTTAACCCCCGTCATTGCGGTCATTTAGCTAGATTGATAGTTGTGAATAAACACGTTAATATACTGATATTAATGTCGCAATATGCAACTTAACAAAGAAAGGAGGCACAAATGACATCTACAGAGCCTTACAGAAACTCCGCAAAATGCTACGACTTACTGTACTCCTTTAAAGACTATCAAAATGAAGTGGCTATTCTTAAAGAACTTATTTTACGATATAAGAAAACTGATGGGAATGACTTATTGGATGTTGCTTGCGGCACAGGGAAACATCTGCGATATTTCAAGAAAGACTTTAAGATTAGCGGTATAGATTTGAATAGGCACATGTTAAAAATAGCAAGAATGAATATGCCAGACATCGATTTTAAACAAGCAGATATGATGCATTTCACATTGGATAAAACATTTGATGTCATCACCTGTTTATTTAGCGCTATAGGTTATTTAAAAAATTATACAAACCTAAAACTAGCCATAAAAAATTTTGCTTCACACTTAAAAGAAGGCGGCATAGTTATCATTGAACCCTGGTTTTCATTAGACACTTATATGAATGGCTCACCTGGAATGACTGTATATGAAGATGAAGACATTAAGATAGCGCGACTCTGCGTTTGTAAAAAGAAAGGCATGCTATCCATTCTGGATATGTCACATTTGGTAGCAGAGAGAAACAAAGAAGTTACACATTATACCGAGCATCATGAATTAGCAATGTTTGACAAAGAAAAAGTCCTTTCTATTATGAAACAAAATGGCTTAGAATCTCAATTTTTTAAAGATGGATTAATGCCTGATAGAGGGTTATATGTTGGCGTTAAAATCTAAATTCATATAAGGATTAGCAGAGCCCTCGACCTTTAAAGGTGATTCACTATTGAGTGAAATTGAATATCTACTATCAACCACTATTTATCTAAGAGACTTTCTTCGCTATCACTAACACTCTATTCTGCCTTATCTTAATCCCTTTTTCAGTCATCAATGCTGCAGCAACCTGCTCAAGAGTCGCTAAATCTTTTGCTAGATCAAATTCAGCAATAGTCGGCGTACATTCACACAGCTCTATTAATCCTTGCTTGGTATAATACGTATACCAATACCCATTGGTAATACTGATGTCAGTAAAAAAAGGGTTTAATCCCGATCGGATATTATGAATAAAAGTATCATTGTCAAATGCCATCATATGACCACGCCACTGCCCCACTTTGTCTTTACCAAATGGCGTTTTAAATTCTAATTTATCTTCACACGCAATCGCTTCATTGATGAAATAGCCACCCGGTTTTAATACTCGAGATACTTCGTTGTAATTCCAGGGCGCTAGCGTACAAGTCACTAAATCAAAGGTATTATCGGGAAAAGGTAGATCATCACATTTACCATCGACTACATCAATATTATTAGCTTTAACCTCAGCAATATTTTCATGGGCTAAAGCGCGCATGGCAGGACTAGGCTCCATGGCACTAATATGCTGCGCATAAGCTGCCAGTGGGATCATTTTCTTTGCATCGCCACTACCGATATCTAACATCGTGGTCGTAGCAGTTATTTTTGATAATACTGTATTTCGTAAGTTCCACGGCCGCGGTGGCTCATCGATTCCTTGTATCAACATGGAAGCATAGTTTGCTGAATATAATCGAGTCGTAGTGGACATGATACTTATCTCTATAATTAATTAGTTCTAAGCCTGAACGGATTAAAGTTAATGCGAGTATCATACGTATCAAGATTTTCTGCGCGCTTTAACCAAATTACGATAATTGATGCGGGGATCGTTGCCAAAGATGAACAAAATAGCCTATAGGTAATGCCTGAAGCAATGAGCTTTGGCATATCGTGTGCCGGCACAGTGGACCAAAATACTATTGGATAAGCAATTAAAACATGAAACACTTCACCCAATACGCTGGCTATTAACGAGCGTAACCAAAAACGTCGACCACATAACATGATTTTCCATTTCGATACGGCATAGCTATTTAAAAAAGCACCCACCAATAAACCGACGTTTCCTACCGCTGTAAATAAAAAAGTGACGCTAAAGACGGTATTAAATTCACCTTGCAAATGCCAATAGTCGGGTGAGGGTAAATGGATTGCTACCTGCACAACAAGTGCAAACACCCAACCGCAGATCACACAAAACCAAATGAGTTGGCGCATAATCGCATAACCATAGACTTCTGTAATGACATCTCCCAATGCATAAGTAAATGCGAGTAATACTGTCGACGCTGGCAGATTAAACCAGCCAATCTCCACTATCTTGCGTGCCACCGCTGTCCCCGCCAGCAATAATGTCATAAACAGCATGGCAAATAATAATAAATATTTCGCAGAATAAAATCGATTTTCTGTAGCCGTATTATTATTCATCCATCTTATCCTTTTCTATTACTCTGATAGAATTTCTTTGTTTCGCAATTCTTCTATGGCCTGCTTTTCATCCTGCTGCTTTTCTTGTGCGGCAGTATAACCAATGATATGCGCATCTTCTGGCGCTAAATTTTTAATTAACTCTTTATCGATGGATAGCTCTGCGGCAGTATTTTCATCCACTGCATCTTCATTAGAATGTTTGATCTGAAATAAGAGCTTATTTAATTTTGCCGAAAAAGATTTGCCGATAATTTTATTTTTAGGTTGCTTTAATTGTTTGCATGCCAGCTCAGTGATGATACGAATATCTTTACTTGAAAAATATTCAATGAGCTTATCGTTGTTTAGTATTTCTTCGGGCGTGGCTTTAAAAGCAATGGATTTACCAATGAGTTGAAAAGAAAGCTCATATTGCTGCTCACCTTTTTCTTTAATCTCAATTAATCGATAAAGCGTTGATGGCGACATCTCCGCTTTAGCCGCCTTATATTCTTGCAAAATCCATGTAAAGTACTCGGTGATCGATGATAGTTTTTTACTCATGGCTAAACTCCTTTAAGCAGTAAAGTGCTGCCTCGCTTCTACCAGTATTGCTATAATAGTATCATTTTTCCCTAACATATGCATCCTGAAATGTTCTAAGTCGGGATGTAATGGTTTAATGAATAAATCTTTACCATCAATAATAAGTTGTCTAAATAATGGCTCATCGTATTGTTGTAATTTTACCAATACATAATTGCGATCTTTATAAGCTCTTTGCGGATCAAAAATAACCAAGCTTTCTATTGGAAATATAGGTTCCATCGCAGAATCTTTAATCTTAAGTGCGAAACTATCTTTGCTCACTATAGCTTCTGTAAAAATGTTACGACTTTTTTTCGGTAAATTGATAGGATTTTCAATGGTTTCATTGAATTGTTGCCACTCTAGTAATGGCACTTGATGTACCCCAAGTTCTTTTAAATACTCAGTATCATTCAACCAATCAATAGGATCTAAGCCTTGTAATTGCTGCAAAGTGATCTCAAAATACTCAATAATAGGTGTTAATGAATTAATATGAGGACGAGAACAATTCCCCGCTACAATACGCTGCGCAGTTGGCTTAGGAATACCCGTAGCGCGCGCTAAATCACTGATCCGCATATCTTTGTGGAACAGTATTCGCTTTAATGTTTCGCTCAATTTATCATTAGTCATGTTAGTATCATATCAAAAAAGGTAAATAATTACAGCTAAAGTAGATCTTGTTTTAAGCAAAAAAGTAAAAAAGCACAACAAATATGAGTAAAAGTATCATTTTATTCTTGACATTCGGTTCTTAACATCATAATATTAAACTCGTGAATGACTTACCGTGATCAATACAATTTGGAGAGTCGGCAATGAGAATTTCACGAGAAACCAAAGATAACTTGATTCAATTAAATCAAGACAAGAAATGGATAAACAAAAAACAGTCCGAACAGTTACAAAGCATAATAGATTATTTTTCCGATCGTACTATTCATGCACTGACCTTAAGTCCCGATGGTAATGTGTGGATACAAAAGCCAGATAAGAATATTATTTCTATCGATATACTCTCTGCCGATAAAACGGTGGAGAGTATTACTGCATTTGTTGACCTATACAACAGTGAAGAAGTTATTATTCCCACGGCTATTATTTCGCGGTTACGCTTTTCATTGCATAAAGAAGAAGAAGGATTATTACGATTAAATGAATTTCATGATCGCCATAAGCTTTTATCTCAAAAAAGCATTTTGGAAATTAAAACCCGCGATAATATGCAAGGTACACTTTGCATTTATAGCGCGGGTTGTGGTAACTATGTCAATACGCTGACACTAGGCTATAGTTTCGCGGTTGTAAATTAAAAGATAGAATATTTGCAGTACTACTTTCTGTTAGCACTTTTTTTCCAGTGCCTTTATAACCTTGTTAACATGATCTTCAATATTTTTATTGATGTCTGGAGCTTGATGAGAAGAACCCACCGACTCAATCACTACGGTTGCAACTTCTTCATAAAAAGCATTGCGTTCGTCATGTTGTATTTGCAGAAATTCCTTCATATCCTCCACCGGAAGCGCTGGTACTCGCCCTCCTTGCATGCGGCCCAGCTGCGTGGGAATAGAAACTTGTAAATACACAACAAATTCAGAAGATAATAATCTTCGGCAGTGCTCACTTAACACAACATATTCTTCCAATAAAACGACAACGTTTTCTTTTGCGATATAATGCGAAATGATATCTGCTTGGCAGCGATTAAATGCCACCTCTCCTTGCTCGCCTAGAATCTCTCGTATTTGTAGTCCCATGTACGATTCAATACTCGGATTTGCATCAACAAGTTGCCATCCTAATTTTTTGGCTAATGCTTCGGTAAATATAAATTTACCTGCGCCCATATGTCCAACAACAAAAATACGCTTAGATGTTGTCATATTTACCTCAATTTATTATCCCACTATCTGCTGGCTATCACTTTTTTGCGTAGAATTACGATGACCACCTTGACCACCAGAATTTCCTTGACCACCGCCAGAGCCACCTTGTCCGCCTTGACCTCCACGCGGACGATTTCGTCCTTGTCGATTATGGTATTTACGGCGTGATTGATTCTGTTGATTATTCTTACCCTTGTAGTTAGAGTTAGATCTAGGCGAATGTTGCCTATCTTGTTTCTTTGCTCCAGATTTATTGGTTTCTTCTTTAGCCGCTACTTTATTATTAGCCGCTAATTTCCCCCACAATCGCTTCATCCAACTGGCTTGCTTACGTCCCTCTGGTTTTGGCGTTTCTGGTAAACTATGCGCAATCAGCGGGATTTCAATTTCCATACCATGATGGTGTGCAATTTCTTTTAACGCAGATAACTCCCCACTCGGCTCGTATTGATGCATATAACTTGCTTTGCTTTCGTCTTGCCCGCGCTGTGAAGACTTATATACTTTCTCCAAACGATAATGAGGTGTTTCTAAATAACGGTGAGGAATAATAACTAACCGCACTTTTTGGCGGACTTCTATCTCCATCACCATATGTCGTTGCTCATTCATTAATAATGTAGCTACATCCACTGGAACATAAGCAACAATTTCTCGTACCCCATTATTCAAAGACTCTTGTCGTAGTTGACGAATAATAGATAATGCTAAAGATTCCACTTGTCTAATGGTTCCCTGGCCATTACACCGTGGGCATAATATTTGATTAGCTTCTGTTAAAGAAGGACGTAAGCGTTGTCTAGAGACTTCTAATAAACCAAACTTAGAAATACGGCCAAACTGTACGCGCGCCCGATCGCTTTTAATCGCTTGTTGAAACACGTGCACTACTTCTTTTTGGCTATCCTGTGACAACATATCGATAAAGTCGATCACCACTAAACCACCTAAATCACGTAACCGCAATTGTCTGGCAATTTCAACAGCGGCTTCTCGATTGGTATTTAACGCTGTTTGTTCAATATGACCACCTTTAGTGTCTTTGGCGGAATTCACATCGATACTCACCAAAGCTTCTGTAGGCTGAATCACAATAGAACCACCTGAAGGTAAGCGTATTGAAGATTGGAATGCCGTTTCAACTTGTTCTTCTACTTTATAGTGATCAAACAATGGAATATGGCCTTGATACAATTTCAGCTTTTCAGCTAATTCCGGACGGATCTTTTCTAAATGTTCTTTAGCACGTTGATACATGTCTGGCATGTCTATAATGATTTCATCGGTGTCCATCTGTAAGAAATCGCGTAAGGCACGCACGACGAAATCACTTTCTTGATGAATTAAAGCCGGTGGCGTAGCATCACTACTCGCAGTTTGAATGGCTTGCCATAAGCGTAATAAAATGTCTAAGTCCCAAGCTAATTCTTCATAGCTTTTACCCACACCTGCCGTACGAATAATAATACCCATATCTTGGGGTAAAGGTAATTGATCGAGAATTTCTTTTAAGCTATCGCGCTCTTCACCTTCAATTTGTCTTGAGATCCCACCAGAACGAGAGCTGTTGACCATTAAAACTAAATAAGAACCGGCAATTTTGACTAAGGTTGTTAAAGCCGCGCCTTTATTACCACGTTCTACTTTTTCAACTTGTACAATCAGCTCTTGGCCTTCTTTAATCACTTCGCCAATATTGACTTGACGTATATTCTCTACTTCTTGGCTAAAATAGCGCTCGCTGATTTCTTTCAAAGGTAAAAAGCCTTGGCGCTCTGAACCAAAATCAACAAAAGCCGCTTGTAAACTCGGCTCGACGCGCGTCACTACCCCTTTATAAATATTACCTTTTTTCTGTTGACCTAGTTGTTCGATATAAATATTTTCTAACCGCGCACCTTCTACGATCGCTAAACGCAATTCTTCTGTATGAGTCCCATTAATCAATAAACGATTAAGTTGTTTTTTGTCATTCATGTCTTTCTCCACTGTCTATAGACTTCGCACGCGTGTTCTTTACTTAGAAGTCTTGCCAAGTAACGGAGAAGAAGTTGTGTATAGTACAGAAGAAAAAAGAATCGCACTTGCGCGGTGAGGGCACGCATTTTGATACGCTATGGGTATATATTTTATATCTAGCACTTTAATTCTCTATAATAACACACGCTTACCTCTTACCCAGTATTCCTGGCGGATCACAACGTGCTACTTAATTTGTAACTGATCAACACTTAAATCACTATGGACGGTATATAGACTTACTCTTCTGTGTTGAACAATTACCTCAAATAACCTGCTACGCTTTTTATTCACTTGAGTCACC
>CBFGYT010000042.1:0-9490 GCA_965653065.1 uncultured bacterium
TAATCTTGGATTAAGCACGGATCCTTAATTTCACCTCGATCTACCCCCTCTCCCGCGAGATGCTATCATTATAATAGCAAAACTCCCTGCGCGGGAGAGGGGGGTAGATCTCGCTTATCTCGCAGTTCGACTTTAGATCCACATATATACTCTTTAATAGAAAATAATCCACAGAAACTATTGACCTCACCGGCAAAATGCCGTATTTTTCAATCATTGCATAGGTATCTAAGCGTTCCTTTTGGTTCATTTTTTTACAAAAAAACACAGAAGGGGTCTTGTTTCGCGGTAAACCGTCGGCTATGGTCCAAGATCGATGCCTATATGCAGGGAAAATCATTCTTCATTTCACACAAGGGTGAGCCATGGCTGAAAATAACATTATAGAGTTACGCGGTATTCATAAAGCATACGGCGGGCAAACTATTTTAGACAATATCAATTTAACCATTAAAGATGGTGAGTTTTTAACCTTATTGGGCCCGTCTGGATGTGGTAAAACCACTTTATTGCGTCTATTGGCGGGATTAGAGCGCCCTACATCCGGTCAAATTTTGATTAATGGAAAAGATGCAAAAGAGTTATCGCCACAAGAACGGCATGTGAATACGGTCTTTCAAAGTTATGCTTTATTTCCACATATGACGGTTTATGACAATGTCGCGTTTGGACTGCGCTGTGATGGCATAACTGAAGAAAACATTCAGCAACGCATCACCGAAATGTTACGCATGGTACGGTTATCCGGCTATGAAAAGCGTAAGCCTAAAGAATTAAGCGGCGGACAACAACAACGTGTAGCGATTGCGCGCGCCGTCGTTAAAGAACCCATCGTATTATTATTAGATGAACCTTTAAGCTCTCTAGATTATCGTTTACGAAAAAACATGCAAATTGAATTAAAACAATTGCAACGTAAGTTAGGTATTTCATTTGTCTTTGTAACACACGATCAAGAAGAAGCCTTGTCCATGTCGGATACGATTGTGGTCATGCAACAAGGACAAGTGGTACAACAAGGCACGCCGCGCGATATTTATGAAAATCCGAATAGCCTTTCTGTGGCAACCTTCATTGGCGAAAGTAACATTTTTGAAACAACAATTGATAATGCCAATGATGATGCTATTAAAATTACCGTACAAGATATTCAATATGAATTGCGTAATTGCGGTCAATTTAAAACGGGCGATAAAATCAATCTATTAATTCGTCCTGAAGACACTCGTGTTTATCATCATTCTGAAATTGATGATACCGCCAACATGTTCCCAGCAGTCGTCAGCGAAGTGATTTACAAAGGAACAACGATCGATTTAATCGTTAAGCTTCCCGATGGAAAATTACTATCAGCAACCGAATTCTTTGACGAAGATAGTGGAGAAGATATTACGTACACTATAGGAGAATCCGTATGGATCAATTGGCCTATTGGTTGGGAGGTCGTACTGCCTTATGAATCGTAAGTTTCAGTATTTTTCAGTTGGCTTAATCAGCACTTGGCTAGGTCTGTTTGGCTTAGCTTCTTTTCTGGTGATGTTGGTGATTAGTTTCATGGAGCATGATCCTGATCATATTGCTTTAGCCCACTTTACTTTACAAAACTATATCGATTTATTTAATCCTATATTTTTAAAAATATTCATTAAGTCTTTTTATATTGCTTTCTTAGTGACGGCTGCTTGCCTTGTGCTAGGCTATCCGTTTGCTTATATTGTTTCACGATTACCAGAAAGAATGCAGAATACGGCATTATTATTGTTATTATTACCCTTTTGGACCAGCTCTGTCGTTCGAACGTATGCGATGATGAGTTTGTTAAAAACTAAAGGTCTAGTGAATAGTATTTTATTATCCTTAGGGATTATTCATCAACCTTTGCAAATTCTATTCACGAACACCGCCGTTGGTATTGGCTTAGTTTATAATTTACTTCCTTTCATGATTTTACCTATTTATGTCAACTTAGAACGATTTGATGTTTCGTTAATTGAAGCAGCCAAAGATTTAGGCGCGAAATATGTCACGATTTTTCGTAAAGTCGTTATTCCATTAAGTATTCCTGGTATTTTAGGCGGTTGTGCTTTAGTATTTTTACCGGCAATGACTTTCTTCTTTATTTCTGATTTACTCGGTGGCTCTAAAGCCATGTTATTAGGAAATTTAATAGAGAACCAATTCTTAATGGCAAACAACTGGCCTCGTGGCGCCGCCACCAGCGTTATGTTGACACTGATTATGGGCATAGGTTTATTGATCTATTGGGCTAAGAGTAGTAACAAAAGGATCAACTATGAATCGGTCATTTAGATTTGTTTATTTAGCGATAATTTATTTATTTTTATATATTCCCATTGCTGCGTTGATTGTTTTTTCTTTTAATAATGCGCAGTTTTCTATGTTATGGCGTGGGTTTACTTTAAATTGGTACCATGAAGTATTGCAAGACAGCGATTTATGGTTGGCAGTATGGCATTCATTTTATTTAGCCATTTCCGCCACGGCTTCCGCTGCATTTATTGGTACTTTAGCTGCTATCAGTTTATATCGTTATAAATTTCGCGGCAAAGGCGCACTACAAGCTTTATTATTTGTAATTATCATTTATCCTGAAATCGTATTGGGGATTGCTTTATTGATTATGTTTTCTTTAAGCGGCATGTCTTTAGGATTTTGGTCTTTATATTTAGCGCACGTTACTTTCTGTATTCCTTTTGTTGTCGTGATTGTGTTTAGTCGCGCGAAAACAATTGATCCTAATATCTTTGCCGCTGCCAGTGATTTAGGCGCCAATGAAATGCAAATCTTCAATCGAATTATTGTGCCTTTATTATTACCCGGTATTGTTTCTGCCGCATTACTGTGTTTTGCATTGTCTTTCGATGACATTATCATCAGCTATTTTGTTTCTGGCCCTGAATTTGAAATACTGCCCATTAAAATATTTAGTTTAGCACGCTTAGGCGTCAACCCAGAATTAAACGCTTTGTGCAGTTTATTATTTGTGATGACACTCACGCTCGTTTCTTTATCGCAGTGGGCTGCTAAGCGGAGAAAAATATGAGGATATGCCTTTTCATTTTATGCAGTCTATTTTGCTCACTTGCATTAGCAGATGATAATGTAGTCAATGTTTATGTCTGGTCGCAAGAATTGTCTAGCAAGATAGTCGATCAATTTGAGAAAGATACTGGCATTAAAGTCAATTATTCCACTTTTGATAGCAATGAAGTGCTGTACGCTAAAATGAAAGCGAGTAAACAAGTACAATATGATATTGTCGAACCTTCTAGTTATTATATTACGCGTATGGCGCGCGAAGGCATGATAGAGCCGATTGATAAAAGCAAATTATCCAATTATGGCAATTTAAATCCAGAATTCTTGCATCCCGATTACGATCCGCAAGGAAAATATAATATTCCTTGGGTATGGGGATTAACCGGTATTTTTGTCAATCGCAAATATTATCCAAATGATAACATTGAAAATTGGTCAGACCTATGGGAGGCTAAATATCGTAATTCTCTATTAATGTTAGATGATCCTAGAGAAGTGTTTAACATCAGCTTATTAACGTTAAATCTTTCTCCTAACACTGAGAATTTACAACAATTAGATCAAGCGTATCAACATTTACTTCCATTGCTTCCTAATGTACGCTTATATAATAGTAGCTCTGTTCCCTCTATGTTAACCGATGAAGATGTCACCATTGGCATGGCGTGGAATGCCGATGTCTATAAAGCCAGCATTGAAAATCCAAATATAGAATTTATTTATCCGAAAGATGGCTTTGTTATTTGGGTAGATGCTTTTGTTATTCCTAAAAACGCACCGCATCGTGAAAATGCTTACAAGTTCTTAAATTATGTTTTACAAGCGAAAATTGCCGCTATTCAAATGAAAGAAACGTACTATCCGACGGCAAACAAAGCGGCCATGGCTTATTTACCGCCCGAATTAGCCAACAATAAAATTATTCTACCTGATGAAGAAACCTTGAAGCGCGGTCGTTTTCAAACAGACATTGATGATGAAGCGCTAGAAGCAGTATCGCGTTATTGGCAGTTATTGAAGTTGCAGTCTTAAGGTAATAGAGTATATACCAGAAATACTTCAAGATGCGAATTTAACGCCCGTCATTGCGAGGAGCGAAACTTTGTTGCAATCCAGGAATAGCCCACAATTCTGCGGTTTATTCACTGGATTGCAACAAAGTTTCGCTCCTCGCAATGACGATGTTTATGTTCTGTGGTCAAACTTCGCATCTTGAAAATAAGTTTAATGTCCAATAAATAGTTATAATAAAAAGCAGGAGTTCCTATGTCTATATCTCACGCCGATTTAATGCTAAACGACGATGGCTGTATTTATCATTTAGATTTAGCGCCGGAAGAAATTGCCCCTATTGTTATTTTAGTGGGTGATCCTGAGCGAGTTCCTAAAGTATCACAGTATTTTGATCGCATTGATGTGCGTAAACAAAATCGAGAAATTATTTCTCACACGGGTGAAGTAGGAAAAAAACGCGTATCCGTGATTTCAACAGGCATGGGAACAGATAATATTGACATCGTATTAAATGAGTTAGATGCTTTAGTCAACGTTGATTTTAAAACGCGGCAAGTAAAAGAAAAACCCACTGCGCTTACTTTTATTCGCATTGGCACAACAGGCGCTCTGCAAGCAGAAATTGCTTTGAATAGCGTTATTTTATCTGCTCGTGGTGTAGGCTTTGATAATCTATTAAATTATTATCGTGAAAATGCATTGCCTATAGACGCTCCTGTCGAAGCTGCTTTTGCAGATTATTTTGCAGAAGAAAAATTACAGCCTTATGTTGCATCAGGAAGTCAAGCGCTATTAATGCATTATAAGCCATTTGCCGATGCCATTGGCATGACCGCTACTTGTTCCGGGTTTTATGCGCCACAAGGACGACATGTTCGCTTAATGCCACGGTTTGCTACTATGTTAGATAGATTAAAAGAGTTTCGTTATCAACAAGAATGCGTTACTAATTTTGAGATGGAAACGTCTGGGATCTATGGATTAAGTCAATTGATGGGGCACCATGCTTTATCGGTCAATGTCGCTATTGTCAATCGCTGTGAAGGCTCTTTTTCCTCTAATTATGCAGCGGCTGTTGATAAAACAATTCAAATGGTTTTGGGAAATTTACCCTAGTCAGTGAATTTCGTTTTTTAATGTCTATATTTCTTCTGCAGACAGATCTATTACATTGACGATAACTTTAGTATTGCCGCACATTGTCATCCCCGCGTGCGCGGGGATGACAACGCACAGCAATTCCAACTTAAGTTCGCATCTTGAAGTACATTGGATATAAACAAAAATATTTTTGAACTTTTAGCTATTTCCTGCTAAAATTACGACACTTTCTAATAACTAGGTTAAAATCATGCCGTGGCAACAATTACATTTTACGATTACAGCTCAAGAAGTTGATCTTATCAGCGAATTATTATTCGCCGCAGGGGCTTTATCGGTAACGTGCAGTGATCATCAAGATGAAGCTATTTTTGAACCTAAAGAGAATCAATCTTTATGGGCAGAAACAGACATTGTAGGCTTGTTTGAAGTCACCACGGACATGAAAGAAGTGTTACACAATATTGAACGAGGATTATCGCCAAACATTTTACCCAATCATCATATCGATATTTTAGAAGACGCTGTGTGGGAGCGCATTTGGCTAGAACATTTTAAACCAATCTGTTTTAATGAAAAGTTATGGATCTGCCCTAGCAATAGTGAAAAGCCCTTAGATAATAAAGCAGTCTTGTGGTTAGATCCTGGTTTAGCCTTTGGTACTGGAACTCATGCTACAACTGCCTTATGTTTACAAGCCCTCACGACTTTATCGCTTAACGGTTTAACCGTGATGGATTATGGCTGTGGCTCCGGCATTTTAGCCTTAGCTGCTCTCAAGCTTGGCGCCAAAAAAGCGTATGCGATTGATAATCACCCACAAGCACTATTAGCCACTCAAGACAATGCCAAGAAAAATGATATCTCTGAAAATGAAATTATTATTTTACCGCCAGAGGAATGTCCAAAGATTCCACTTGATCTTTGGATTGCTAATATTTTATTACATCCTTTGCTAGAGTTAGAGTCTTTATTTGCGAAGCATATCCCTACCGGCAGTACTTTACTCGTATCGGGAGTGCTCAATCGCCAAGTAGATGATTTGCTAAAACAATATGCCATTCATTTTACATTACAAGAACAGTTTGAAAAAGATGAATGGGTGTTATTGCAGTTTATACGAAAGTAAGTTTCTGATCTTTTAAGCTGTCATTGCGAATGCAGCTTGTTCTAAAATATACTCATAGCGATTTGGTTTTAGGCGAGGCGGCAAGCCCTCGAGTCCCAGAAGTGTAGTACCCTACATGACTGGGACGAGATGAGCGCAGCCAACAAAGCCTATAACCAAAGCGCGAAGAGTATAGAAATTGCCGTGTAACTACTTAAAGATAATTTACTCATAACGTTCTCCTTTACTCTTCAGCTTGTATTCGTTGATATACTTCTAAACGATGAATGGAACTATCTTTAGCCGCATGAAATCCCAAGCGAATTTGATTACCGCCAATCGCTAATACAGTCACCATCACGCCATCACCGATACAAACACTCTCACCCACTCGTCGACTCAAAATCAAAGATCCTACATCAACAGGAAGGTTACTATTTGTCTTTGCGGGGATAGCCAGTGCGACTTTAGGGGATACACGATATTCCTTGTTTACTCTGTCCATAATCATACCTCAATAAAAAATTAAACCTAAGTGATACTCTCAACATTATTAAAGCATGCATTTAAGCAGCAGAAAACGACTGGAAACCAAGCTTGATTAAGGGAGCATAATTTGCCTATCACTTTTTAGGGGCAAAATATAGGCACAATGGCTAATGCTGCTTTTAGTTATATAAATCAATTAGTTATGCAGATATCTGAGTAGGGTTTTTAGATCTGTATATACCAAACGCACTTGAAAATGCGTTTGGTATATATATGATATGCTAACTGCTTTGTGGTTTTGGAATGTGAGAATCACCACGAGGATGTTCTGGGGAGCACGGTCTGTAAAAATGAAAAGAAGTCGCTGTCATACCTTCCCGCTCATAGAATTTATGCGCTTCTATCCTCTCTCGCCCTGAATCAAGAACTAGCCCAACGCATTTTTCTTTTTTACATTCGCTTTTCAACCACTCCATCATAGTATGGCCTATTCCTTGCGAACGACATGTTGCATCCGTTATCAAGTCATCTATATATAACTCGCGTTCACCGTTTCTAAACAAAGAACGTCTAAATCGGATCCCAGCTACAGCAATGCATTTTTTATCGTCAGCATAAGCAGCAATTAACCGATAGTTCTCAGTTGCTCTCATCGAAAGAATAAGCTTCAAATAATCTTCTTCTTTAATAGCCGTTCGCAGCTGACACATTACCGCATAGGTAGACATTACTTCATCGGCTGAAATACATTCTTTTATCACTAATAACATATATAATATACTCCTAAATGCTATGAAACCATTTTAATGATAGATATACTTTTAAGTTTATTAAAATCTTCATATAATTTATCAAAATCTTCGTTGTAAAGTAAGATGTTTGCAGCAACATCGCGTAAAGAAGTTGATTTTTCTGTTCTATCTCCTTGACTGACGTTATATTCCAATGTGAACTTACTGTGCAAGGGCGGTATTTCTATTGCAGCAACTTCGCCCTCTAAAAATGGATACCATAAAGTTGCAGCATAAGGTCCCGCCATCACTTTATGAGTAAAACTAGGATCTATTTGACTTAAAAAATGGGCTTCAAATAAACTAAAGCCCCAACGAGTTTTGTAAATTTTTGGTAGCCAAGCTCCTCCTGCGCGAGCAGCAATTTCTAAGAAGACTAATTCATTATCTTTAACTTTAAATATCTCTAAGTGCGTGGCGCCTGAGCCTTGGTAGTTTAGTTTCGTCAAAATATCCTTATTTAGTGCTGACATGCTCTTGATATCATCAGTCTCGTTGGGTAAGGTAATACTGCCAATAGGATTGCCAACTAAAAACTCAAATGGAGGATGGGAGTATTCACAGACATATGTATCTAATATTTCTCCCTCTAGAGTAATTGCATCAATATGATATATTTTTCCTTCAATATATTCATCTAGTTCAAAATTTTTATTTTTCTCCTTATTTTTTGCCCAAGTAGATAATTCGATGGCCGAATTGATCCGGCAGGTAAAATTACTATTGGCATCATCTAACGGCTTGGCAAACAGGGATGTTCCAAGTATCTTGATTATTTTCTCAATATATTTATCCGGATCCAGGTTATATTCTTCTTCATTAAATAGTAAATGCTTTGGCATTCGGACCTCTGAATTTTTTAGCGCTTTTTTCATTTCTATCTTGTTGGTAAATTGTAAAGCTGCTTGAGCATCCAGACCTGTGATATTAAAGTGTTGTCTCAATTGACCGCACAAAAGAATACACCATTCAGAATTGGTAGCAATATTAATATCCGCAAGAGGATTTTTATAGATAATCGTCTCTACAATAACAGCAACTTTCTCAAAACTAAAATCTTCAATCACATAAATTTCATGAAATAATCTATCCTGCCACCTTGCTTGTAATTTTCTGAAGCTATCTTGGTTTACAATGAGATGTAATCGATGTTTTTCAGGAGCATATAGTTGATTAATATCGACAGAGAAAGCGACGCTATTCTGCAATATAATAATTTCTTTCATTCATATCACCTTTTGCTTAATTTTCACATCTATTCCCTTTTTCTGAAATATATCTAGTAGCTCTTTCGCTATCTCCGCATATATCAATCGATCTGGACGAACAAATCCATAATAATTATGCGGATTCTTCGCTAACTGCATTGCTGCAAAACCTAAAGTATAACCAGTCATCTTTGCCATAGAAGTTAGCTGATTGCTTTCGTCATACTTATCAATCAAGCACAAAGAAGTCTCTAGCTTTTTGTCATGGCAATCCATTCCTATCGCTTGCAAGTAAAGTACAGTCATGTCTCTATCAGTAGAAGAGTCAAAATAAGTAGAAGGCGCTAATACGGCTTCAGTAAATGCGCGTGGAGCAATCGCAGCACCTTGAAAATAAATTGCAGATTCATCTAAAAATCCTAAAGTACTTAATAAGTTGACCGTATTAGCGAACCCCGGCCAGCGGAGGGTTTTTTGAGTGCAATACTTTATATTTCTTAGTTTTGGATACTCAATTAACCATGGCAACATACCATCATGCCAAGCTTCAAGTTCACCTATTTCGGGGATAACAATCGATTCTATTTCTGAAAATCTAGGTGCTGTGCATAGTTTCCCTGAATTAATATAATAAGATTGCTTGTGATCAAATGGTAATTGCTCACCAAAAACTCTCTTATAGTTAAACGGTGACTTATTTTGCTGTGGCAGACCGCCGC
>CBFGYT010000043.1:0-9296 GCA_965653065.1 uncultured bacterium
GGATGCCTTCATTAGTGCATCGCAAAAAAGACAATAAAATAGAAGATATTCCTTTAAAAGACATTTCTCTTGATGATACGGTAGTTGTTTTCCCGCATGAAGTCTGTCCTGTAGATGGTATGGTTATAGAAGGACATGGCTCTATGGATGAATCTTATTTAACCGGCGAGCCGTATCAAATTTCAAAAGCACCAGGCAGCAGAGTATTGTCAGGCGCAATTAATGGCGAAAATCTGTTACATGTTAAAGTAGAAAAATCAACACAGGATTCACGCTATTTTGCCATTGTTAAAGTACTACAAGAAGCAGAAGAAAAGCGACCTAAAATTCGTAGGCTGGCTGATCAATTAGGAGGGATTTTTGTTCCCATTGCATTAACACTCGCGCTGTTAGCCTGGTATTTTACGGGAAACGAGAGTCGCTTTTTAGCGGTACTGGTGATTGCGACGCCTTGCCCTTTATTGATCGCTATTCCTATTACTATTATCAGCGCGATTTCTTTAGGCGCAAAACAATCGATTATTATCAAAGATCCTTCTATATTAGAGCAATTGCCGACATGTAGAACGGCCATATTTGATAAGACCGGGACGCTCACTTATGGCAAACCTTCACTCACGGAGTTCAGTACTGCTCAAGAGTTTAATGATGAACAATTATTGCAATTAGCTGCTAGCGTAGAGCGTTATTCTAAACACCCTTTAGCACAAGCCATATTAAAAGCGTGTGAAGAAAGAGCATTGCCATTATTAGAAGTGTCACAGATCACAGAAAAACCAGGCGAAGGGCTACGCGGTAAAGTCAATCATTTGCAAGTGCATATCACGAGCAGGAAGCATTTTTTAGAAAGAAAAGAAAAGAGTACGCAGCCCCTGCCGCCACAAAAAAGTGGTTTAGAATGCTTGATATTGATTAATGATGACTATGCAGGAACGCTTTATTTTAGAGATACGCCCAGACAAGAGACGCATTCATTTTTATCGCATTTAAGTCCAGCGCATCAATTTAATCGTATCATGTTGGTATCAGGCGATAGAGCTTCGGAAGTAGAGTATCTAGGGAAATTATTTAATTTAACAGAAATTCATGCCGCAAAAAGTCCAGAAGAGAAATTAGAAATTGTGCGTGAAGAAATAAAAAAAGCACCGACGTTATTTATGGGCGATGGTATTAACGATGCGCCGGCATTGACAGCGGCAACTGTAGGCGTTGCTTTTGGCAATGAGAGTGATATTACTTCGGCGGCCGCAGGGGCTGTGATTATGGATAGCAACTTAAGTAAAGTAGATCAGCTATTTCATCTTTGCATGGAAACACGTAAAATTGCGCTGCAAAGTGCGGTATTTGGCATGGTATTCAGTTTTATTGGCATGGGGTTCGCTGCCATGGGTTATATTTCGCCAGTACAAGGTGCTATTTTACAAGAAATTATCGATGTGTTGGCGATTTTAAATGCGTTACGCTTGACTTGGCGTAGAGAAATTGAAATTGATTTGCCGCAAGTAGGAAGTAAGTCTTTTTAGTATTTCTGGTATATATGAAATGATAAAAGTTACTTATATCCTGTAGCAATCCACATATTCTGATAAACACTGTCGCCTTCTTTAATTTCTTCAGCTTCTTGTAATGCATTTTCGTAATCCATTAAAGAAATAATCTTATTTTCTAATAACTCATCTTTCATGATGATTAACATATCTACCCAAATTTTATAGAATAATTTTAATTTTTCTGGTTGGCGCGAATCACAATAAATGGAATGTTGCTGTATGGTAATATTATTCAATTGAGCTTGATGAAATAAGTGATATAACTGTAAGCAGATATCTAAAGTTCCTTTTCCTTGCTGATACATATAACGAATTCGCGCTTGATAAGTCTTATTTAAATAAGGTTTATGGTAGGCTAAATGAGAAAAATTATGCGGTTCTATTGCGAGTATTTGTGCACCCGGTTTGGCAACTCTCACCATTTCCTGCAGAATAGAGATGGGTTGTGGATTATGGACTAAGACCAAATGACAAAAAGACAGATCAGCCCAAGCAGCCTCAACAGGAACTTCATCACCTGCGGCCGTATAGAAAGCTGCATTGGTTAAAGAAAGTTGTTGCGCTTTTTGTTTGGCTTTATCAATTTGTTCTTTTTGTATGTCTATCCCTATATAGTGGCCATGAGTTAATTTCTGCGCAATCCATAAGTTAATGCCATTGCCACAGCCAAATTCACACACATTCATTCTATCTGTAACTTGAATATAGTGTCGATCATTAAATAACTGCGCTTGTAATTCTAAGCGATGCTGTTCTGTATCGTTGCTACCCAGTTGATAAGTCATTCTATTTCCATAATATTATTGATCTTTTGAGAAATTATAGCATAATTTGCTTTTACAACAGCGAATGGAACCGATGTGTTTAAAAAATAGCTGGTAATGGAGCTATATAAATGCTATGATAGGCCAGTTAACTTTGAAACAAGAGAAATAGGCTGTATCTAAGACCCCCCCTAAGTATTTAAGAAGGTAACGTACTCATTATTAAAGAATTGCTACAAGGATGTCACCGATAATTTAAAATGTTGGAGATATTATATGGCTGGAAAAAAGCGTAGGGTAAAGTCACAAGATTTTAATAAACAGTACCAAAAAGCGATAGATGTTTTTGGGAGTACAGTAAATTCAGAGAGTCGAAGAAGCGATTCTTGTCGCGATGATCATTTTACATTATCACAAAAAACACTCTACTTTACGCTTGCTTTGATGTGTGCATTGGCGCCCACAGCATCGGCTTTAATACAAGAAACGTCTATTGGTGGGAATCAATCTAAGCGAAGAGCGCGTCTTAGAGAAACAACAGCAAGCAACACATTAACTTCACAGACAACCGAAGCAATTCATGCGATAGATACATCGTCATCTGCATCAGAAGTCACATTATGGGAACTATTATGCGCTAATTTAGCAGAGCTGTATTCTGTGACTGAAAAAACAGAATATGAAGAAGATCATCAACCCCTTGCTTTTATGAAGGTTCAATCAGGACGCAATGCACCTGAAGAAACAGTAGTCATGGTATCTCATACTATCGGCGATGCAAATGGTGTAAATGGTAAAACTCGCGATGTTCAATTGCTAGCGACGGACAGCCACGCCTGTGGTTTGGAAGGCTATCCGCCAGGAATATGTAATTATACGGGTAGTGTCAGAACTACATTGGGGTTATTTGAAGACAATGCCCCAAATGGTGAAAGGCGAAAAGCGTTAGCTGTTGTAAAGACCAATGCGACTCATGTGGTTGTGGCACAACCAACCAAATGGAGTCATTCTTCTAATGAAGCGCCTATTGGAATACCAGATATTATGTCTGGCTATCAAGTCATCTTACCTCCCTATATAGGATATGGAGATATACCCGTTGATAAATATCGTCAAGGAACTTTAACAGGGCCAAAAGAAATTCCTGCGCCAGGTTGTTATTTTATTCAATCGGAACTCCTTCAATCAGATGCCAGTTGCCCTTCTGAACTTAAAATTGCCGTATCTGCATATACGCAATACTGTAATACTACCAATCAACCAGTGCCTTATAGTTTTCAACAAGGGACGGCTGTAATCGTTGCATATGGTCCACAGAATCAAGGGCGTACCACAGCAGATCCAATTTTTACGGTATCAGGGGGTATCAGCTTGGTTATGAGCTTGCTGTGTTATGCGCAAGATTCAGATACAACAGTACTCGCTTTTTCTTATTATACTCCAGATGGCACTGTTAAAGTAGCACATATACCCGATGTAGAAAGGCTTTCAGGAAATATTGATCTTCGCTTAGATCCGCAAACAACAGTAATTAATGTCTTTAACAGCAACTATTTTAATATTCCTATATTGACACGCATTGCACCTTTATTTTTCGATGAAAGCAATGGAAAATATATTGAAAATGTACTGGCCATTCAATATAATAATTTCACATATAATCCTAAGTATCCAGGTAAAATTATATATGGAGATAGTGAAGGTGTTATCACTGCACTAAAAGGACTGGGAAGTCAAAAGGTAAAAATTTTTGATATTAAATCACCTCCTTATCCCATTACGACGGCGCGAACTGTATTTCCGAATATGTTTATAGAGCAGTTTCTCCCCGATGTGGGCAGTCAAAGAAATATGACGGCGCTATTTTTAAATACACCCTATTACGAATATTTTTACAATAAAGCGGATTATAATACGCATTTAAATGTCTTGGCCAGAGAACCGTTTATAGAGGCTTTAAGATTAGCACCAGGAACTATCACAGAATTAAATCCTGGTGATATATTGCAAACTTTATTACGTATCCCATTAGACAGTGATAATCCGGATGACAGCCATTTTTGTTGGTATATGTTGCCATTTATGGTAAAAAATGAGAAGGGAGAAGTCGCCCTTTCTTGTCAAGATGAGAATAAAGGCAATAGACCAATACTTTATTTTAATGATATCAGTAAGATTTCTCAAGTCAGTAGCATCCGAGAAAATATGTCAACAAATCCAACGCGTGGGAACACATCGTTTAAACAGAGAGAAAGAATAGCGCCTATTGCGGGATTATTATCAGAGTTCGGCCTGTGGAATTGGGTAGAAGCAGCGGAAGTAGAATTAGGATTAGATAGCCCTGATGAACCGCGACGACCAAATATTTTTGATATGGGCTAACTTTATAACTTAAGAAAAAATATATCTAAAATACATTCAAAATGTGAGAACTTTAAAATAGGAGAGGAAGATGGCTGGCTCGAAAATTAAGCAAGTCCAATCTAATACACAATCATTTCAAAAACAACAAGTTCGTGGACAAAGAAAACGTCAAGAGACGTTAGACGCAGAGATCCCCTCATTATCTTTTAAGCTCCAGCCGCAACAACTTAAAGCAGTTGCTGTGCTAATTATTTTATATGCTCATGCTACAGAAGGGCTCTCTCAAGATAGCTTCTCGAAAGAAACACATCAAAATGGTCCAAGACAACCATCGTCAATAACGAATAACAACAGCACCCAAGTAAACGCTTCAAACCACGAGTTACAGCGACGTTATGTCGCCAGTGCATCCCAAGAAGGATTCTATTCGCCGCCTCCTATTTTGAGTAGAGACGATTCTAGAAAAAGAAAACAAAAACAGAAAAAGCAATTGCAAGTAAGTCAAGAGCGTGATGAAGTACAAAAATTAATAGATAGGCTTAAACATGCCTATCAAGAGTTAATGAGACATGACCATTCTAATTCAGGTACAGCAGAAAGAAGCGTTGTTGAATTAATAAAAGAAGATTTCACGGCAGAAATTATTAAGAAAGCAAGTCCAATAGAAGTTAAAGAGTTATATTCTTGGAGGCATAAGGTTGCACAAGCCGCTTGGGTGCATGGGCAGTATGGAGCTGCAATTATATTAGCTCAAGACTATATAGCGTTGGCCAGTGGATGTGAGAACGCATTTGACCGTGAAGCCATAGAGCCGTTTACCGAAAAACAACGGTTAGAGATAATACTTTTTGCATCATTAATGAGAAGCCATACGATTGATCCAGAGCTGACACCTTGCCATAATCAAAATGTGGTAAAAGAAGATCTTGAAAAGTTATCTATTTGCGAAATTGAAAAGGGTATGACAGGAACATTATCGTGCTCTGTTGCAGAAATGGTGTCTACTTTAAAAGATACATCACAAATAACGCCACCACACGAAAAAAAACCATTAGAACAACTCTATATAATGCATGAAAATCTTTCGGAAATTGTAAAATTACTGATGTCATCACAGGATACTATGAATGAAATAGATAGCAATGCTATTTTTTCCTTAATAGAAAAAGAGCTAATTTCAAATTTCTCTATATTGGATCATCCACATAAGCATCATCTTGTTCACGATATAAAAATAGCCGATAAAATACTTAAGTTAAGCAGTTTACTCCCAGAAATTATAGTGGCACGATATGAAAAGAGAATACAAGATACTAGAGAGAGATTGGCAATAGCCATGGTCAATTTTATATCGACAATTTTTGCTAAACATCGTGACTTTATTGATATGCCCCAAGGAGTACAACGAACGGTATTACATTTACTTCAATATGCTAGTTACTATGGCAATATAGATGCCAAAATGGCGTTATTTACGATGTACTTAGATGGAATTTCTGTTGAAAAAAATGAAGAGGCGGCAGTTTATTATCTACAGGAAGTTGCCGCCGCAGGTAGGCCGCAAGCCGTATTGAATCTTGCCTATTATTATGAACATGGATTACTTGGGTTTTCTAAAGATATGGGGAAAGCAAAAATGTGGTATGAAAAAGCTGCTAACGTAAGTACCAGCACGAACTCAAGTTTTGCTAAAGAGAGACTTGCGGTAATAGAGACAGAGATGAGAAAAGGATACATCGATTGGTTCTTTGATTTTTTTAATCCACCACCACAAAAAGAAGAGGAAATTCCTACAGAAATATTTAAGCCAAGACCACTAAAACAAGAATTGTAATAGATAGGTATAACGCTAGTTTCATGAAGGCTATAAAATATCAGATAATCTTATTTTTGGCCGTCAATAAAGTTCTAGGTAAATAATTCAATAGCCCTTTATCTATGGCTAACTCAATAAGCTTATTTTTATTGTCGCACTGTAATTTAGATTTAATATTTTCAATATGTGTTTCTATGGTGCGCTTGCTTAATCCTAATGTTAACGCAATTTCATTAGCCGACTTGCCGCGCAACAAATAAAATAAACATTCTAATTGCCGTGGGCTAATGTCAAATTCCTCTATGCCATCCACAATAATATACGAAAATTGCTTGTCGATGGTATGACTTTGTTTTGCAATCGTATCATTAAAAAGTATATGTGAAAAATTAAAGAGTGGATTATGCGTGACATCGATATAATTATCAATTAAGCCAATGACTTTTCCTGCCGCATCAATTAAAGGTGTTTTAGTGCCATACATCATGTGCCATTGATTATCAGCAAAAGCAGTTAAAGCAAGGAAAGACGATTGATGTGCCGTATTAAAAACATGATTATCTTCAGCATAAACACATTCTGCTAAGATGGCCGTTTTGCAACGAAAATCTTCGGTACGAATTCGCTGTTCCATCATCAATAAGCTAGAAGTAAAGCCCGTATAGCGTGACACAATGTCATTAGCGGCAACAATGCGATGATCCGTATTACGAATGGCATAAAAATTGGAGGAATGGTCCATCATGCCTTTTAAAAACAGCATTTTATCCATATTGTCGAAATCGCTTGCTTGTAACATATAGCCCTCTTAGAACGCAAAAAAAGAGCCTTATTATATCGTGTGTGTAAAATATCTACAATCCGTATAAGATGCGGATGGAGCTGCTGAATGGATACTAAAGCTAACCTTAAGATTTCTATGGTAAAATATGTATAAAACAATATCAAAAAATTGGTATTATATAATCATTGAGGGGAAGGTAAAATGGCAGCAGGTTTAAGCGATATTATTAAGTCCTTGAGTTTAAAAGAATTACAAGAAGCTGCTCGGCATTATGTTGATCATCAAGAAAAGCTGCCTGTCCTAGAGAACTTCGAGAAGAATTGTCTTGAAGCACTGGAAGAGACAGCCGTAGAATTGAGCGATGAAGACCACCAAAAATTAGTGATATTACATAGTTTCTATGCGAACTATGACCATTATGCAGAGTACTATAATCATTATGGAGACGATGCAAACGATACAGATGATGCAAACAATGCGAAAATACAAGCGAAATTAGCGCGCCTGATACCCATACAGCCACAAGTTAACTCTTCTTCAGAGAGAGCTGCTTCCAACTCGACTTGGCAGCGGGCTGTTGTCACGGCCACAACTTTGCGCGAGATAATATTCGATTCAATAGCAGCAGAAGCAAATAAAAAGCAACTAGATAAAGAAAATCTAATCAAGATCTTACCTAGAATTTTAACGCCGAATCAAACTTGCTCTAGTGAGTTAGACGACATAAAAAATGATTATGCAGGTAGGATCCCATATGATCTTTTAAAATTATTAAATGTATTGCGTCATGAAGTTGTTCTTATGGCAAATAATATGGGAATAGAATTCGATGAGAAAATAGCAGGGATTACCATTTTATATGAATCCTTTGTAAAGAGCATGAAAGTAAAAGCAGAAAAAATGCTTGACGATGTTATGAACGACACTTTCTTTGAAGAATTGCATAAAATAATGAAACTATCAAAAGCAGACAAGGAATTTCTAACAGATGACAAGATTGGAGCGTTATTAACGAATAGCTATATGCTTATGTGTTGTCAGTATATAAATCCTGTCATGCAAGACGAAGTGCAGAAACAACATCATCAAGATACGGGGATTATCGTGTCTTGTATTTCTCGTATTTATCAATATATTCAGTCGGGTAAAAAAGGACAAGAGCTTGTTTCTAGTATAACTGAGACGGCACAAGAAGAACTCGCTACCAACAATGAAATGATAAGACGAGATACATATGCGAAAGCAGTGCAGAGTCTTAAGGATGGATTAGTAAAATTTTATTCACTTATACAAGATGAAAAATATGAGGCAGTTCAGCAAGTACTATCTTCTATATCGATCCCATCACGTAAAGATGAAAATTATTATTTGCAAATTGTTGGTAAACTTGAAGTTCTATCAAATAAGAAGAGTAGAAAGCTCTCAGGACTTTTTACAAAAGATTATGCTGCTGATGCGGCTGCTATCGTTCAGCAAGATAAAAATCTTCAACAGACTATTTCTGAATTGACGGAATTGGCAAAAACGATACGCGAATTAAAGACGCAATCTTCATCTCAGCCGCAACAAATTAATGGATCTTATAGAAGAAGTTCTGCACCGAGCTCAGGCAGCCACTCTTCTTATCGTGCAGAGAATAGCTTTACTGCACAGTCCGCACCAGAGAAGCAAAGCGACATTTTTCTGGCATCTACGCGTTATAGATTTTATACCTCTTCTAAAGAAGGTAGTTGTTCTAGTACATCCTCTGTTTCGAGAGGCTCTCTTAATACAGAGGCTTATGCTGAGAGTGGTGGATCGAATAATGCCAACTCCCCAAGGAAAGAATCTTGATAAACATCGATAATTATGGTACTCTTTTATTATTCTTTCATTAGGAGCTTTCTTACATCATGAAAATCTCTGCTTAAAGGTTACCGGTTAGGGTAATCACGCAGCCTAAAACGCTGTTTTTGTTATCCGTTTTAAACTGTTATTTAAGAGAAAATCATGATGCATAAACCATTCCATCTTAAAGA
>CBFGYT010000044.1:0-9295 GCA_965653065.1 uncultured bacterium
CAAAGCGTTCATTCTCAGAGCTGGTTATGCTTTCTTTCTCAATATCGATAGAAAGGGTGTAATTGGCTTTCGCAGCAAATATCAACATAGAATTAATAGTTGCTTCTGGTAGTGTAATTAACACCAAGCCATTTTTACTGCTGTTGTTTGTGAAAATATCGGCAAATGAAATGGCAATTACCGCTTCTATGCCCGCTTCTTGTAGCGCCCAAACTGCATGCTCACGAGAAGAGCCACAGCCAAAACTATGACGGCTAATTAGAATATTGGCTTTTCTAAATTGCGGCTGATTAAACACAAAATTAGCATCTTGCTCTTTTAAACGTTGAAATGCATATTGACCAAACCCTTTTGTATCCGTACTTGTTAAATATTGTGCGGGAATAATTAGATCCGTATCAACATCATTCATGGCTAATGGGATCGTCTGCCCTACTATCTTTTGTATCTTTTTCATGTTAGTTTTCCTGTAAAGAATATTCTGCTGCTGTTATTTTGCCATGAATAGCACTACTGGCCACCGTTGCCGGAGAGGCTAAATGCGTATAACTGCCCGCTCCCTGTCTACCGACAAAATTTCGATTGGTGGTACTGATACACCGTTTGCCTGCAGGAACTTTATCATCATTCATAGCAATACACATAGAGCAACCTGGCATACGAAAATCGGCACCTGCTTCTTTAAATATTTTATCTAAACCCTCTTTTTCGGCTTGTTGTTTTACTTGTTCTGAGCCTGGAACAATGTACATGGTAACGTTGGCATGTACCTTATTTCCTTTTAAGATTGCAGCGACCTCACGTAAATCTTCTATACGGCCATTCGTGCAAGAGCCAACGAATGCCCAATCGATAGCAACGCCTTCTATTTTACTTCCTTGCTGCAACTGAATATAGTCTAATGCTTTTTGCGCCATAGACTGCTCTGCTTCTGGTAAAGTACTAATGTGAGGAATTGACTCATTGATTTGTATCACTTGTGCAGGATTGGTACCCCATGTAATCATAGGATGTAAATTTTCTATATCGACAATAACTTGTGTATCATATTGACAATCTTCATCGCTGACAAAAGAGCGCCAATAGGCAACGGCTTCTTCCCATTTTACATCCGAAGGTGCATATCGCTTTCCTTTAATATAGTCAAATGTCGTTTGATCTGGAGAGATCAGTCCCGCAATAGCGCCACATTCAATACTCATATTACAGAGTGTCATACGTTTTTCCATAGATAATTCACGGATGATTTCACCTGTGTATTCTATCACATGCCCTGCCGCACCATTAATACCAATCTGCGCAATCAATTTTAAAATCAAGTCTTTTGAATAAACTCCTTTTGCGGGCTTGCCTTTAAAATGCACTTGCATCACCCGAGGCTTATGCATCAACAAACAACCGCTGGTAAACACATGCGATAACACGGAAGTGCCTATGCCAAACGCAAAAGCACCAAATGCGCCGTGTGTGGCTGTATGCGAATCACCACAGACGATCGTCATACCGGGTTGAGTAACTCCTAATTCCGGACCAATCACATGCACAATGCCTTGATAGCCACTATCATAGTCAAACAACTTAACATCAAAGTCAGCAACATTTTTTCTCATTTGCTCTACTTGTTTTTTTGCTGCTAGATTCTTAATGCTCATGCGGTTTTGATCGGTAGGAATACTGTGATCTAACGTGGCAATAGTATATTTTTTATCATAGACAGGTAATTGCCGTTGTCGTAAAGTTTCAAAAGCTTGCGCCGAAGTCACTTCGTGGACCAGGGCAAAATCAATTGCTAAAACAGCGGGATGGCCTGGTTGTTGTGATATGATATGAGCATCCCATATCTTCTCAACAATATTCTTTTTAGACATATTTTTCTCCTAGTTCTTCAGTTTCTGTTGTAGATGTGCAATAGGAAAAATACGCTTTCATCAATTCTTCATCGGTAATTCCCTTGCGTCTATCTGCATAATAATCTTTAATATATTGTGCAATCTCTGCTTTTTTATCTTCATCGCATTTAAACCCATGCTTTTCTATAATCGCTTTAGCATGATTACTACCACTCAACGGTCCAAATGCCAACAAAACTTCTTTACCTACTTCTTTGGGATCAAAAGGTTGGTATACTCGCGGATCAGTTAATACTGCATTGGTATGCCCACCCGAGCTATGTCGCGAAGCATTATCACCGCTGATTGGCCAATGTGGTTGCCGTGGTAACATATGCTCAGCTACAAAATCAGATATTTCTTTAATCTGAGTGATATCTGCACGGCAAAACAATAATTCTTCATTATCTTCTGCTTCGCCAAAGTATTTTAAATATAAAATACATTGCTCTAATGAAACATTACCGGCACGTTCGCCAATACCATTGATACAGCCCTCAATTTGAGTTGCTGGACCGGAAAACACACCGTTCATAGAGTTTTCTAATGCTAAACCAAAATCATTATGACAGTGCACAGACCATACTATTTCTTGATACGGAAATTCTTTTTTGACAATAGCCGCATGTTGATTCATCTTTTCAACAAAGTACTCTTTACCTTGCCTACAACTCGCGCCGCCAATGGTATCGGGGCAATTAATTATTCTAGCCCCTGCAGAAACCGCAGCACGGATCACATCTGTTACAAAATCAAAATTTTCACCCATTCTAGAATACCCTTCAGGGCTAAATTCGACTTCTACCTTTTCATCCACAGCCATTTTTATTAACCGATAAACATCTTGGATAATTTGCTCTTTATCCTCTGCGTATGATCCTAATGATGCGGGCATCAATTGTGGATCCACCGGTAGATAGGTATGCAATCTAGACTTACCATAACGGATCCCAGGCAATAAAGCTTGCAAAGTCACTTCAAATTGTTGTTCTCGTAACTGACATAAAGAAGCAATGATGGGACTTTCTTTGATGGGCGCTAGTTCGCTCACAATGCTATGCACAATATCAAAATCGGTACGACTTGCTGAGGCAAACCCCGCTTCTAATACATCTATTCCTAACTGACAAGCAAGGCGCGCATAGGCCAAATTATTCTCAAATGACATGCCTGCACCTGGGCATTGCTGACCATCTCGTAGTGTGGTGTCAAATAACATGATTTGTTTTTGCGGTCGACTGTTTATGGAAGACATTATCTTCTTGACTCCTTAATTAATTATTTATATTGAAATGATTATACATGATTTCAATTGAAATGTGTTTGCTAAATACCCCACAAAAAGAGCTGTTTTTAATATAAATAACTCTTTTTATTGAAATAATTAAAATTTAATGCTAATATTTCAAGAAATAGTAAAATAAGTATGGAGTAAAAAATGGACAGAATTGATAAGAAAATATTACACCTATTGCAACACAATGGCCGTATCCACAATCTAGAATTAGCCGAACAGGTTTCTTTGTCGCCCTCTCCTTGTTTGCGCCGTGTCAAACAATTAGAAGAAGAAGGTTATATTCAACAATATGTTGCTTTATTAAATCCGCAAAAATTAGAATTAAAATTAACAGTACTGGTTTCTATAGGATTGAATGGTCATACTCCCGAACTAATGCAACGCTTTGAAACAGCTATACGCGCTTTACCCGAAGTGATGTTTTGTCATTTGATTACAGGGCAAACCGCAGATTATTTATTAAAAGTAATTGTTCCTGATATGGATCATTATCAGACTTTTTTATTAAGAAAATTAATTTCACTGGAAGGTGTTGCCACAGTACATTCTAGTTTCGTGTTGCAAAGTATTGTCGATAAGACGGCGTATCCGTTGTGAATGTAAAAGATGGATGATCTATATTTATTTTACTTCGAAATGCAAGATCTAGCACGAAGCATCATTTAACCTTGGATTAAGCACAGATCCTTAATTTCACCTCGATCTCCCCAGCCCTCTCTCGCGAGATGGTATCATTATAATAGCAAAACTCCTTCCGCGGGAGGGGGACTCGCTTATCTCGCGTTTCGACTTTAGATTCACATATATCACTCACCCTCTTCCATCGGCTCAGCATGCGTTTCTTTTAAGAATGCAATCAAAAATACCGCAACAACGCACCCTAAAGGTAAAAGCGTTAATGCGCTTATAAAGTTATTGGCAGTATAAACATGTTCACCGTTAATGATGATACCATTCCATAAATAATCTAGCGCGACACCAATTAAGGGAGTAAATAGAAATCCACTGAACATCACTAACATATTGGTTACTGCGACTGCAGTGCCGGCCACTTTCTTAGAGCTTAATTCACGACCTACAGGAAAGACTAATATTTCAGCACCATAAGAAATACCGACTAAAAACAATAATACAAATACAGCAGGTTTAGACAATGCTGGAATATACAACAGCATACACAAGAAAATAGCCGTCAGTATTCCGCCCATCATCATAGGGAATTTACGGCGCTT
This sequence comes from uncultured bacterium, assembly GCA_965653065.1. Taxonomy (GTDB): domain Bacteria; phylum Pseudomonadota; class Gammaproteobacteria; order UBA1113; family UBA1113; genus VFKP01. The sequence continues at coordinate 4,419 of CBFGYT010000044.1, forward strand.
TAATTTATCCGAAACATAACCAAATAAAATACCACCTAAAGTAAATCCTAGAAATATGGTAGACACGCCCTTGGCGGCCTCTAAACTCGAAAAATCATGCGCCGAAATAAGATAAGGCTTAGCCCAATTTTCTGCAAACCCAGAAGAAGGCAAATAGAGTAAACACCCGATTAATCCATTTAGCCAAATATATTTATTCTTTAATAAAATAATGGAATGATCAATGACCTCGCGCATGGTTTTAGGTTGTTCTGCTGCTGTTTGTGCGCTGTAGTTACGTGACATATCTTTTGGTTTATCTCGTATCACGAAAGCTAAGACAATAGTTAATATAACGCCAGCTACCGCAGATAAAAATAATGTCGGCCGCCAATGTAAGACATTGACTAAATGTTCTAGAATTAATTCCGCAAAAACAGCACCAAATAGCGTGCCAAAAGAAGACGTTGCGCCTGAAATTAAGCCGAATTTATCGGGTGGCAACCAAATCGTTGCCAATTTTAAAACACCAACAAAAGCAAATGCTGAGCCAAAGCCCATCAAAAAGCGTGACACCAAGGCAATAGTCCAACTGTCTGTGCTGGCAAATAGATAAGCGCCTAACGCGCAAATCAAACAAGCTAACGTGAGTAATCTACGCGGCCCATAGCGATCCATCAACATACCCACAGGGACTTGCATAGGGGTATAAGCCCAGTAATAAAAAGAACTTAAGAATCCATAGCCCGCAGCGGTAATACCAAAATATCGGTATAAATCCGCATAAATCACATTAGGGGTTATTCTTAATAGATATTCATAGGCATAAAAAACAGCACCTAAAGAACACATGAGGATAGGAATAGACCACCCCCATGCTTTTTTGGGGTGGTTCCTTGTGCTCTTTTTAGTGCGTGGCATGATTAAGCCGCAGCTTTGCTATCACCGGACTCTTTAGCATCTTTCTTAAAGCGACGTTTAAATTTATCCACACGTCCCGCGGTATCAACAATTTTTTGTTTACCGGTATAAAAAGGATGGCACTGTGAACAGACTTCAATCGCTAATACGTTATTTGCTAACGTTGATTTAATTTGTGTGACATTACCGCAACTACATTTAACTTCCACATCCTTATAATCAGGATGGATTTCTGCTTGCATGATGATTCCTCTCTTTCATTTATTCAATAGCGGCTAAGAATAGCAAAAAATAGTAATAAAGACAAGGTATTAGGCACAAAAAATGCCCTTCCGCAAAAAAACATATATTTTTCAAGTGGTTATAGTAAATTTAAAATAAGAAAAGCCCGAGTGTTGTCATCCCCGCGCACGCGGGGATCCAGTGATATAGCACAAATCGTCGATTATTCCTGGATCCCCGCGTGCGTGGGGATGACGCTCTTCATGTTTTAAGTAGATCTAATCATTTTCTAGTCGTATTCCTCAAAAAAACTTATTTCAAACTGGGGTTCTTACGAAGAAGCTTCCACTTCAGCAACCTCTTTTTTGCTGGCTTGCTGAGCTTGGCTCTTGGTCAAAGTCACTAAAATAGCCCCTACCATGGCCACAACGCCGCCAGAGAACGTCAATAAATCGGGCATCTCTCCTAATACCAACCAGCCTAATAAACAAGATACTAATGGCAACATAAACATCCAGCATGTTGCTCGTGCTGTGGGTAAACGCGTTAAGGCATAGCTCCAAGTCATATAAGCAATCGCGGTGGGAAATAGCCCTAAATACACCACCGCCCAAACATCGGTACTAGGCGCAGTTTTCACATCATGAATTAAATCGGGCCAATATTGTAATAACCACAGAAGACTTGCCCACATTAGATACGTTGATAATGCCATAGGATGATAGCGCAATAATAATGGCCTAATCATGACATTATAAATACCCGAGAAAACGGCACAAGCAATGATAGCGATTAATCCCGTGGTAAACGCGACATGTTCATTGCCGGCAATGGCAATCAGTGAAACGCCTAATACACTGATGGCTAATCCCACACACCCCCAAAAAGGTACACGCTCTTTATAAAACCATAACGCTAATACCGCAGAGATAATCGGCATTTGTCCGACAATAAAACTCGCCACACCTGCGGGCACACTGCGCTCACCATAGGTTAAAAAGAAATGATACAAACTCAAACCTATCGTTGCTAAAACAATCATATGCGGAATATCTAACCAACGAAAAGATGTGACTTTCTTAAATAAATGTCGTGCTGTGATCGGAATCATCACTATAGCACCAATGAGTAAACGCATTAATGCTAATCCGCCCGGAGAAAAATGCGGTGCTGCCATACGAATGGCAACAAAGGCAGAGCCCCAGAAAAAGATAGTACACACCAGTGCTGCTAAAGTTTTTTTATCCATGATATACCACCATATCACTACAAAACACGAAATACTGCTCATATTGCTGTGAATTGTCATCCCCGCGTACGCGGAGATCCAGTTTTAAACTCATGCTTTATACCTCTTTTCCCTGGATTCCCGCGTACGCGGGAATGACAGTTCTATCTAAATCAATCCTATTTTCAAATTTCACATCTTCAATAGATTCTCTAAATAATCTGCTCTAACCCATAAACCAACTCTGGCAGTATCATCACTTTGTCACAGGCTAATAATACGCCGGGCATAAAACTACGTCTATGAATAGAATTATGTCGCACGGTTAAAGTTTCATCTTGACCACCAAAAATAATTTCTTGATAAGCAACTAACCCGGGTAGTCGCACTGAATGAATATGAATATCCTCTATCACGGCCCCGCGCGCCCCTTCCACTAAAATTTTTTCTTGCCGCTCAGGAACTTCTTTATCACGTAATTGTGCTAATTTTTGTGCGGTGCGTAGTGCGGTTCCCGAGGGAGCATCTAATTTACCATCATGATGCATTTCAATGATTTCAACTTGCGGAAAATATTTTACCCATTCAGTCGCGTATTTCATCATGAGTATCGCACCTAATGAAAAATTAGGTGCAATAATACCGCCTACTTTTTGTTCTTGTGCCATTTGTTGTAATAGAGAAATCTGATCGGGTAATAAGCCCGACGTTCCTATTACCGGTCTTACTTTTTCTGTCAAAATAATTTTGCAATTTTCAAAAACCACCGCCGCATTGGTAAAATCTACAACGACATCCGGGCGACTGTCTTGAATAGCTCTTGTTAAATCATCGCCGCGCGAAATACCGCCGACAAAAGAAAATCGTGCGTCTTGTTGTACCGCTTGCACCGTTTCTTGGCCCATTTTTCCTAATGCGCCATTGACTAATACGCGAATGGTCATGATACACGCCTCCTTTTCATTCGTAATGTACTCTTATGCTTTCATCACACGAAATTCATATGCTGATTATAGATTGCACTTTCCTTGTTTGCGGGGTCCTGTCACAATGAGAAAGCGCAGATTTGGATGCAGGTTGCGCGTTCTTAGGAAAGGAAAAAGCGGAGTTTATCTTCGACATAAATGAGCATTTTTACTTTCCTAAGAACGCGCAAGATGCGCCACACTGCGTTTTCCCCCGTTAAATGGTAATACCCACTAAACATCGATGTTTTCAGCGAGAAGAGCATTCTCTTCTATAAATTCGCGTCTAGGTTCTACTTCGTCGCCCATTAACACAGTAAACATTTCATCGGCAGAAATCGCATCCTCAATAGTCACTTGTAATAGGCGGCGATGTTCTGGATCCATAGTGGTTTCCCATAATTGATCCGGATTCATTTCTCCCAACCCTTTATAGCGTTGCAAGGATTGTCCCTTCTTCGCATCATCAATCAACCAATCTAAGGCTTCGCCAAAATCAATGATGGTTTTGCGCTTCTCACCACGACTAAAATAACTTTGCGCCGATAATAATTGTTTCAATTCAGTCGCCAAAGTCACACACTCTTGGTATTCATTGCGCACAAAAAATTCCTTATTAAGCCGTACAGATTCTAATTGCCCGTGGATATGAATAGACACGGTAGGCAAATACAGCTGTCCTTCATGTGGGCCAGAGCAATTCACTTCATAATGAATGCCATTATTTTCTAATTCTTGCAATCGCGTCGTCACTTGTTGACACCAATTTTTGACTTTCGCTTCATCGGTTAATTCTGCAGCTAACAACGGCTCTACATGTAATAATTGCATCAAGATAGGCAATGGATACAATCGTTTCATCGCCTGCAATTTTTTCACGATAGTGCGATAGCGAAACACGATTCGCTCTAAAGCAACACCGCTAATCGGGGGCACACCCACATCGGGATATAACAAGGTTTCTTCTAGGGCTTGCTGACAAATATATGCATCGTACGCTTCATCATCTTTGATATATTCTTCTTGTTTGCCACGCTTGATTTTATACAACGGAGGCTGTGCAATATACACATAGCCACGCTCAATTAATTCTTTCATTTGTCTATAAAAGAAAGTTAATAATAACGTGCGAATGTGTGCACCATCGACGTCGGCGTCAGTCATAATAATGATTTTGTGATACCGTAATTTATCGGCGTTAAATTCTTGCTCGCCAATACCGCAGCCTAAGGCAGTGATCAACACGCCTACTTCTTGCGAAGACAACATTTTATCAAAACGTGCTTTTTCCACATTTAAGATTTTACCGCGTAACGGTAATATCGCTTGTGTTTTACGCGAACGTCCTTGTTTGGCAGAGCCGCCCGCAGAATCGCCCTCAACGATAAATAACTCACACAATGCCGGATCTTTTTCTTGGCAATCGGCTAATTTACCTGGTAATCCTGCCACATCTAAGGCATCTTTACGTCGCGTCATTTCACGCGCTTTACGTGCAGCTTCGCGTGCACGCGCCGCATCTAACATCTTACTGACGATAGTCTTTGCTTGTTGCGGTTGTT
>CBFGYT010000045.1:0-9267 GCA_965653065.1 uncultured bacterium
ATACTAGCAAAGCTCCCAGCGCGGGAGAGGGGGTAGATCGAGGTGAAATTAAACATCTGTGCTTAATCCAATATTCAATGATATTCAGCACACAACAAGCTAAAATTTCGACTTTAGATTCACATATATTCCTAATATATTGTTGCGATTATATGCGAATGCCAAAATAGATGCAATTTTCTTTTTAACCCCCCGCTTCATTTCACTCTATTTTTTCTGCTAAAATGACCTCTTCATTTATTCAATCAGGAATGGATTATGGCCAAGAAAAATATATTTTATGCTCAATCGGGTGGCGTTACTGCCGTCATCAATGCGACCGCTTGTGGTTTGATCGAAGCAGCACGCGCGCATAAAAAAGACTTAGGTAAAGTATTGGTTGGCCGTAATGGCATTTTAGGCGCACTACACGAAGAGTTAATCGATACTAGCTTAGAATCAATAGCGAATATTCGCGGTTTGCGCTATACGCCCGCCGGTGCTTTTGGCTCTTGTCGTTACAAGTTAAAAAGCTTAGATGAACATAGAGCAGAATATGAGCGATTAATTGAAGTCTTTGCCGCCCATAATATTGGATATTTTTTCTACAATGGCGGCGGCGATTCGCAAGATACGACACATAAAGTGGCACAAATGAGTCAAAAAATGGGCTATCCATTGACTTGTATTGGTATTCCTAAAACCGTAGATAATGATTTGCCTATTACCGACAATTGCCCTGGCTTTGGCTCGGTGGCGAAATATGTGGCTGTTTCTATACGCGAAGCGGGATTAGATGTGGCTTCTATGGCAGAAACTTCAACTAAAGTGTTTGTGATGGAAGTGATGGGACGTCATGCCGGTTGGATTGCCGCTGCCGGTGGCCTAGCGGCTGACAAAGAAGGCGCTGCGCCGCATATCATTTTATTGCCTGAAGTGGCATTCAATGAAAAAGCGTTTTTGCAAAAAGTCGATAAAACCGTTAAACAATATGGTTTTTGTGCCATTGTGGTTTCTGAAGGGGTACGTAATAGTTCCGGCGAATTCATTGCCAGTGCCGGTTTGAAAGATGCTTTTGGCCATACTCAATTAGGTGGCGTTGCTCCCGTCATTGCTCAATTGATCAAAAGTAATTTAGGCTATAAATACCATTGGGCAGTTTGCGATTATTTACAGCGCGCCGCCCGCCATATCGCTTCCAAAACCGATGTGGAACAAGCGTATGCTTTAGGACAAAAAGCAATAGAATTTGCTTTAAAAGGAAAAACCGGCATTATGGCGACGATTATTCGCAAACCCGGGCAACGCTATCGCTGGACTATTGGTGAAACCGCATTAGAAAATGTGGCCAATCAAGAAAAATGTTTGCCAAAGAATTTTATTCACAAAGATGGCTTTGGGATCACGAAAGCGTGTCGTGACTATTTAGCGCCTCTCATTGCCGGCGAAGATTATCCACCTTATAAAAATGGATTGCCACAATATGTCAGCTTAAAGAATAAGTTAGTTGCCAAAAAAATAAAAACACCTTTTAAGGAAAAGCGCTAATATCATGTCTTTATGGCCTCATTTTATTGAAGAAAAACTAACTCGTCATTGGCACCGAGAAGTTTTGCATTATTTGTGGGTAGGGTTCTTGGCCACCAGCAGTCAATACGTTGTATTGATTTTTTGTGTAGAAGTATTGCATACCTCGGCCGTATTAGGCTCTAGTATAGGATACTTGTTTGGTGGCAGCGTCAATTATTTGTTGAATCGCAGCCACACGTTTTATTCACAAAAAAAACATCACCATGCTATTGTCATATTTAGTATTGTCTTTACTATCGCATTTTTATTAAATGCCGGCTTGCTGCATTTTATTCAAAGTACTTTTAAATGGCACTATATGACGGCGCAATTATTAACAACGACTTTAGTGTTAATATGGAATTATCTGGCGCATAAGTTTTGGACGTTTCGGTAGGGGGAGACCAATTTCAAGATGCAAAGTTAAGTTATTGTCTCCTCGGACTGTCATTTAATCTTGAATTAATAACAGATTTTTAAATTCACCTCGATCTATGCCCTCTCCCCAACCCTCTCCCGCAAGATGCTATCATTATAATAGCAAAACTCCTAGCGCGGGAGAGGGGGTAGATCTCGCTTATCTCGCATTTCAACTTTAGATTCACATATATACATCTTATTCTTCAGATACCCTCTGAAAAAATTCATTAATGTCTTCAACCACCTTCTCCGGTGTATTCAAATGCACATAATGCGTTCCTTCTACCATCACTTCTTTGAAGTGTTTAAATTGCATTTTGCGTTTTGTCAAAATAGGGTGTTGCACTAATAATCCTTGCGCTGCGCGCATTAATAACACGGGACAAGTAATGTTGGCAATACAATTCAATACGACTTCTTCATCCATTAATTGTTGTGTTGGTTGCAATAACCGTAAATCAAACCACCAACTATACCCTCCTTTTACTTTCTTTAATCCTCGACTGGCTAACATTTCTAAAGAAGTGAGCGTTAATGTATTGACTTTTAATCGTGAAGCATAAGCATCTTCTAAAGTAGGGTATACGGTATGTTCATGGTGCTGCCATCGTTGTGCCATTTTGTGCTGAAATGTTTTAAGGGTGTCACTGGCTTCATAGATTTGTGCTGACAAGGGACCTAAGCTATCTAACAAAACTAATCCTTTCACAGCAGCCGTCATCATCGTCGCCAATAAGACGCCCGCCGCTCCTCCTCTAGAATGTGCAAGTATGCCATAGTGCGGCCATTGTAAGGTTTTAATTAATTTTTCTAACCGCAAGACTTCAAATCGAATTTCATACGATTCATTCTCTGGCAAATAAGATGATAATCCTTGACCTAATAAATCTAAAGCTAGAATATAGAATTGTTGATTTAGCAGTGGGGCTAAGGCATCAAAACTGGCCGCATGATCTAACCACCCTGGCAACGCTAAGATTGGAAAACCATTTTCTTGTCCCCATTGACGACCACGCCATTCATGACCATCGATAACCATGGTCCATTCTTCGCCGCAATATAGCAAATCCTCACTCCTTAAAATAGCAAAGGACGGTATCACCCGTCCTGTTGCCCTGCCCTGCAGCATCCATGCTCATCGTTAGTCTTAATGCTTTATCCTTAAAGCGCTATTCCTTCCTTGCATTATGTACGTCCTGTACATGTGAGAGATAATAGAACAATTTGACTTAAATTGCAATCAAGGGGAGTGTTGGTTTTTGCACACTTTTAAAATATAATTTCATTAAAAATCAATTAGATAGGCTGTTTTTGCGCCTTAAGGGCTGTCTATTTTCAACCCATTTTTAAGAAATTTCGTACAGCGTTTAACAGCTTTTCATCCTATAAAAAGCTTTAATAAGACAATATAACGGTCTGTTGTTTTTTGATTCTTGCTATATTAAACTAAGGTCAGTTGACATTTTTAGATTCACATATATTTTTTTCGGTCATTTATGCCTTTATTCTCGGAACCTGTTCTAAAATATTTATTTCCTCTGAAAATCCCTGCCGGATCTTCTATAAAGGCACGGTTAGCTTTTATTGTTTTTAAAATATCTGCAGTATGCTTCCTAGCCTTTTTCATAATAGCTTATGCCACCGGAATAATAAGTGAAAAAACGTTATTCGCAGTTCCTTTTTTCCTTGCCGGCTATTCTTTACTTATTTTTATCTTGTCATTTTATATAGAAGCATTTTTCGACAATGATTTCAGAAAAATAAAAGAAAATATACACTCTGTTTTGGATGGCCAGCATACGCTTCATATGAAAAATGACTTCTCCACAGATGAGTTTGCTATGATACAAGATTTCATTGTAAACATTTTATCTGAGCTGGAAAAGAAAGATTTCTTATTAAATTATTTGAATAAAACGGCCATACAAACAGCCCATGATAGCCGCTCTTCTTTAGCCGCTTTAAATACGCTCGTTACTTTTTGCCCTGATATTTGTGAAGATAAAAAATCTAAAATAATAGAAACACTAAACAGTATGAATTCTTCATTTAATAATTTATTAGATGATATTAAAAACAAACACTCTATAATGTCATATAATCATGAACATTATAAAAAATAAGCTGTCGAAGAAAATAAATACTTTTAATGTAACGTGTTTAGTCAGTAGCTTGTTATTATGGGTTGTTGCTATTGCAAACATTTATGAGCTTCCTTTCATGGCGGGCATTAGAGTCTCAATGGCTTTTGCACTCCATATCAGTACAATCCTCATTATTCTATACTTTATTCTAGTTGAAAAATATAGCCGAACTTATTTAATAAAATGGTTTTTATTTCTGAATTGTTGGCTGCTACTTGTTGATTTTTTATTTTACATTGCTGTTTATACTACAAATAAGTTAGTCATCAATCTATCTTTTTTAAATTTTCTTTTATATTATGCTCCTTGTATTATTTACTGCTTATTCACCACTTTTTTTATTGGCTCTCTTCTTTTAAGGCATGTATTTAGCGTAAAAGCACTTGTACGAGTTATCAGCTCTTTTTTACTGATGAATATAGTTGTCATTGCTTTATTTTTGTCTTCTATCCACTATGCTTTTAAAGTGGTTTCTTGGGAAGTTGTTTCGCAAATAGCTTTGTTAACAACCGAACTGATATTATTTGACTTCGCTATTTTAGCTTTGATTTATGCAAGAAATATGAGTGCGATTCTTTTCTTGTCTGGAGTCATTAATTTAATTTGCGGTGATTTTTTTATAACCTACTCATATATATCACAAACATTACATCTTTTTTCTTATGGCAGCTTGTTATGGGTTATGGGTTTGCTCCTTATCTTTTTATCCGTTGTAGGTCTTTTCTATTTCAAGCAATATCATACTACAAGATGGTTTAGAAAAAAAACAGCCATTAAGAGTCAGCTCACTTTATGGTGCTTTAGCCTTTCTAGCGGTAGTTTCTTACTATTCTTTGTTCTTTCTTACATTTTTTCTGCTCTAGATAAAAGCATTTTCATTAAAGTTCCTCTTTTCATTATGATTTATTCTATGATTGTTATAGTCTCATCCATTGTCATGGGAGAAGCACTAGAGAGCCCTTTCAAAAATATAAAAAGAAACATACAGGATATGTTAAGAAGTCAGCAACCCAGAATAGCAAATGTGTCTGACATCAATGAGTTTAAATCTCTACAAAATTTTATAACCACCATGTTAACACTGAGAGATCAAAAAACTCAAAAAATTCATGAGGTAAACAAGAGAGCACAAGAAACAGTGAATGAATTATCGCGTTCATTACAAAGTTTAAATGAAATTTTCTCTGAAACAGTAGCCTTCTCTGGTCAACAAAAATTTCTGTTTGAACGATGCTCTCATGGCCTTGTTAACACCGTATCAAAATTAATCAACACAATTCAAGAAGGCAAGTCCTATTGTGAAATCATTAACAGTTGCAAACAGCCTGTTATGATAGCCGCTTTATTAAAAGACATTGTTTTAGAAAAACAGCTACAATTTTCCAATATTAACTTAAGCATAATAGAAAATTTTTCTCTAGAGTCTCTTCACTTATTCGCTGAAATAAATGTGGACGCAATGAAAAACGTATTGTCTAACATCGTCAATAATTCTATTGAAGCTCGCGCTGACAATACGATTGAAATAACGATTAAGTTATATGCCGAAAATGACGTTATTATTTTAAGCATTACAGACAATGGGATGGGTATTAATAAAAGCGATTTAGAGAAAATACTTCTAACAGGAATAAGCCTTAAAACAACCGGGCATGGTCTAGGTCTATCTCACGCGAAAGAAGTCATAAAAAGCTTTTCGGGAACTTTAAAAATTGAATCTCAAGAAAAAGTCGGCACTGAAGTTACGATCACCTTGCCACGGCCGCCATCGCCAGCCTGGTTTCCTGCAAAAATTTCTATCCCAAAAGAAGTTAATATTGCCATTTTAGACAGTGGCGATGTTTTAAGTCCATTAAAAGAAACTTTATTGAAAAAATTTGATGTGCATTCAGTATTCTACTTCACTAACGCAGAAGAGTTGTTCCGTTGGTATGAAACGCAAGAAAAACCAATTACCTTATTTAGTATGCATGAATTGGAAGATTCATTTTTAACTGGACTAGACGTCATAGAAAGACTTGGGTTATCTTCCAATGCAGTTATTATTACGGCTTACCATGATGATAATACGATTACAGAGAGGCTCACAGCATTAAAAAGCTTTATGTGGCCATTAAATTTATTAGAAAAAATTCTACAGACTGTGGATGAAAATAGCTTCGAGTATATTTAATGCATCACATCTAAAGAATACTCCCAAGAAGAATAATGCATATAATTACCTCGTAGATATTTAACAGCAATTTTACCGTGTGTTTCATTGACTCTAGATATTTCTAGAATATGCTCTACTTCTAGTTTTTTCTTAATCTCTTCTTCTATGCGATAACTGCCATCGGTTTTGCGAGTGACCACCAAATTAAACGCTTTTTTTTGTGCGCTTTTATGATTATATTGGATCAACAAACTCAACAAAGAAAAAATTTGTGATTTTAAGCAAAATCCAGTGTATACCATCACTTTTTGATCGTGATTCACCACTGACACGACGCCCCCTTTATGCACTAAAATTTCTCTCGTATTCAGTTGCATCATGTGAGGAATAATTTCAGAAAAATGTTCGCCTCTATATTGATAGTTTTGGTTATAAGCTAAATTCATATGACCCTCTTATAAAAAACAGGTTAACCAGGTGCCTATTTTCACATAAAAGTCCATTTCCATAAATCCGTAAAATTACGGAGAAAAATACTATACCGAATGTTTTGACTATTATCTAATAAATTTCTTACTTTTCTGATAGTTAGAATCAGTCCGACATAAGCAAACTCTTAAGCTAAAGAAGTGACCAACCCAATCCATATTGATTTTTTATCTTCATAGTAGTATCCTGCTCTCATCTCGGATCCGCAATAACAACGCTTACATTCTGTATTAAATATCGTCTTTTTGAAATGGATATATTCATAGCATTTTGTGTTTAACCACAAAGGAATAAGGATATCATGATAAAGTTTTCTGACACTCTGTTATGGTTGACTGAAAAATATCACAAAAGAACTTCGCGAAAAAATTATATTTTCTACCGAATTGTCGATTATATAGCAGACACAGACGAATTCTTACTGCAGTGTATTAATACCAAAGCTACTTTCAGTATGTCTTTGTGTGACTTAATATTAGATAGCGAAGTTTTATTTGGCTTAGAGCCTGGGCAAGCTTGCTTCATTGGCTTAAAGTATTCTCAACTGCAGCATAGCGCATCGATTGATGCCAGCAAACTCTCTCATGAAACCATCCCCTTACAGTCGCGTTATGGCTTATTTATCATAGAAAATAAACTCCCTAATGGGGCATTACAAATTTTACATAAAAAAACCTATGAGCGCATTGTTATGGATCCTAGAGATATTGCATTGTCTGAAGAAATGATTAATGAATTTGATGCATCACAAGCATTTTACATCGGTATATTATCTGATGGTAACATAGAAAAACCGCGCAGCAATCCCACTCGGCAATTTAAAAACACTCATTTACGTATTATTAAATAGCGAGACACAGTAATGGAAAATACATCTAAGGCTTTCTTGCATAAAATAGAAAATGCAAGTGGATTTTACGTTTTAGTTATGTTGGCAATGCTCTATATGAGCATTATGATCTGTAATGCCGTACTAACCAATGAATACATTGGCTCCAATCATTTTTTCATTTTAGGCGGCACCCTCACTTCGCCTTTTATATTTATTTTAGATGACATTGTTGCCGAAATTTACGGCTATAAAATCACGCGCTTCATGATTGTTTGTGCTTTCTCGGCACAAACGATTTTCGCCCTCATTTGCCAATTGGTTATTTGGGCGCCGCATCCCATTTTTTTACATGATGCTGATGCTTATTCACATATTCTAGGTTCTTCTTTATTAAGAATAAATTTTAGTGGTTTTATCGCTTATATCACCGCTAATTTAATCAACTCTTATATTTTAACACGCTGGAAAGTGTTGCTAAAAGGGCGTAAATTTTGGTTGCGTAGTGTAGGCTCCTCTATTACTGCAGAAGCTTTGTATTCTTTCATAGCCATTTTATTAATGGAAATAAATCAAATTTCCACCGCCGATGTTATGAAATTAATCCTCATCAGCTATGCTATTAAAGTCAGTTATTCCATTATTTTTGCTGCCCCTGCACAAAAGCTGGTATCGTATATCAAAGAAAAAACCGGTATTGATGTGTATGATGAACCCAAACGATTTACTTCTTTCCGCTATATACGAGATAATGACAAATCCTCTGGAACTTCATTATGATTAAAATCATTTCTGGCGGCCAAACCGGCGTTGACCGCGCTGCTTTAGATGTGGCGATTGAATTAGGATTACCACACGGCGGTTGGTGTCCTCAAGGACGTAAGGCTGAAGATGGCGAGATTTCTCAGAAATATAAATTAACTGAAACAGCTTCTCCAGACTATGCCGTTAGAACTGAACGAAATATTCGTGATGCCGATGCAACGATTATTATTACGATTAAAAATAGAGAAAGTATTCAAGATGGCACACGATTGACTGTAGAAAAAGTGCAGGAACTTAAAAAACCTTATTTGATTATTTATCTGGATGACATTTTAGATGCTGAAAGCCTAAGTGAATGGATATATAGAAATAAATTTAATACTATTAATTTTGCTGGACCTAGAGAGTCGTCTGTTCAAGGTGTTTATCAACAAAGTTATCATATTATAAAAAAGATTCTGTTGGCTTATCAAAAAAGGTTAGTGCCGCAAGCGAGGTTATAAGGGATTTAGAAAGCCTATATTTATTCTACCTCAAAATGCATCTATACCAAACGCTCTTGAAACTGTGGGTTTTGAAAATGGATTTGACTTTGCGTAAGCGATGATCTTTTAAGATGTCATTCCCGCGCACGCGGGAATCCAGTGAAAATAGCATAATTTGTCGGTTATTCCTGGATCCCCGCGTGCGCGGGGATGACAATATACGACAATGCTAACTTAAGTTCGCAATTCAAAGTGCGGTTAGTATATAGTCGCTATGAATTTACTGCAACTCCGTCAAAAAACTAACGGATTGATATTGTGCATTGCCTATAGGTAACCAGAATGAATGCGACAGTGTATCGGCTTGCTGCAGATACGATGCGGATAATATCATTTTAGCGGAATCGCGTGTTAATGCGCAGTGATACACAC
>CBFGYT010000046.1:0-9058 GCA_965653065.1 uncultured bacterium
TATTTAATTATGGATCGCAATTACACTTTAGATTGGAATAGTTTGCGTGAAAAAGTAAAAAAACATGGCATGCGTAATTCTAATACGATGGCAATTGCACCGACAGCGACTATTTCTAATATTGTCGGCGTCAGTCAATCGATCGAGCCCACATATCAAAATTTATACGTCAAATCGAATTTGTCGGGTGAATTTACCGTGATCAATCCTTACTTAGTGCATGATTTAAAAGCATTAGGCTTGTGGGATAATGTCATGGTAACCGATTTAAAATATTTCAACGGTAGTGTGAAAGCAATCACTCGCATTCCTGAATATTTGAAAAAACGCTATGCAACGGCATTTGAAATAGAACCCTCTGCATTAGTATTGGCAGGCGCGAAACGACAAAAGTGGATAGACCAATCTCAGTCCTTAAACTTGTATATGGCGGCACCATCCGGGAAAAAATTAGATGAATTGTATCGTTTAGCCTGGACATCCGGGTTAAAAACCACGTATTATTTGAGATCGATGGGTGCGACCAATGCAGAGAAATCCACCATCGCAGATGGTGCATTAAATGCAGTCAAATCAGTAGCAACTGACGCACCGAAAGCGTGTTCAATCGATGATCCTGATTGCGAAGCATGTCAATAAGCATGCATAATTTAACTACACTCATAGATGGAAGAAATACGAATGAATGAATTCAGATTAAAAACTGAGGGGGCGAATGCCATGGATATGTCACAATATGGCGGTTCCACCGGATTGGAAGAAATTGAAATGGGTGCAATGCGTATTCAAGTCGATGATAAACGCATTATCAATTGTCGTGCCGATGTCAATCAATTGGTTCCATTTAAATATGAATGGGCGTGGAAAAAATATTTAGATGCGTGTGCCAATCATTGGATGCCACAAGAAATTAATATGGCAGCTGATTTAGCCTTATGGAAAGATCCCAATGGTTTAACAGAAGATGAACGCTTAATTATTTTACGTAACTTGGGTTTCTTTTCTACGGCTGATTCTTTAGTGGCTAATAATTTAGTATTAGCGGTCTATCGTCATATCACCAATCCTGAGTGTAGACAATATTTATTACGTCAAGCTTTTGAAGAAGCATTACACACGCATGCGTATCAATATGTCATTGAAAGCTTAGGTTTAGACGAAGCTGCTGTGTTTAATATGTATAGAGAAATTCCCAGTGTGGCACGTAAATCAGTATGGGCATTAAAATACACTCAAAGTTTAGGTGATCCTAATTTCCATACGGGAACGCCCGAAGCCGATCGCCGTTTATTGCGCGATTTAATTGCTTTTTATGTGGTATTTGAAGGCATATTCTTTTATGTAGGCTTTACACAAATATTGTCTATGGGCAGACGCAATAAAATGACGGGAACGTCTGAACAATTCCAATATATCTTGCGTGATGAATCCATGCATCTCAATTTTGGTATCGATGTTATCAATCAAATCAGAATTGAAAATCCACATTTGTGGACAGAAGACATGCAGCAAGAAGCCATCGCTATGATTAAAGAAGGGGTGGAATTAGAATATCAATATGCCATCGATACCATGCCGCGTGGTATTTTGGGTATGAACGCGGAAATGTTTAAAGAGTATTTACAATTTATTGCCAATCGTCGTTTCATGCAAATTGGCTTGGCAGAACAATATCCTAATGTACAAAACCCATTTCCGTGGATGAGTGAAGTGTTGGATTTGAAAAAAGAAAAGAATTTCTTTGAAACTCGAGTGATTGAGTATCAAACGGGCGGGACTCTAAGCTGGGATGATGAGGAGTAATGTTTATATTGTGAAGATGTGAGATCCTGAAGATCGCTCTCTTCTTGTTCGCGGGGTCCTGTCATGATGATTACCCCCATGATCATGCCACCCCCATGATCATGCCACCCCGCGCTCACTATCATAACCTAACTTTGCATCTTATTTTTTAAAACACCGATGGATATATCAAATGCACTTGAAGATGCAAACTTAGGTTGGAATTGTTGTGCATTGTCATCCCCGCGCACGCGGGGATCCAGGAATAACCCACGTATTGTGCTACTTTCACTGGATCCCCGCGTGCGCGGGGAATGTCCTGGCACTGCGGGATGACAGCTTGTGGATACGATAATCTTACTTCGCATATTGAAGTGTATTAGGTATATCTCACTAAAGAGTATAGAACTTTTTAATTGTCCTGTGAGACAACTATGAATAAAAAATATTTTCCATTTATTTTTCCCTTCTTATTAGTCATCACTATTGATGCCATGAGCTTTGGTATTGTTACTCCTCTACTCGCTTCTTTAATTGACGAAGTCGGTCTTTTAGGTGGTACAGAAACCACACGACATATTACTTATGGTATCTTACAAGCGTTAAGTCCACTGTGTTATATGCTAGGCGCTCCTTTATTAGGTTATTTTTCCGATCGTCTAGGCCGCAAAAAAATATTGCTCTATTGTATCGGCGGATCCTTTTTAGGGTTATTAGGCTATGCCGCTGCTTTTTTCTGGGAAAGCTTATCTATTCTAATTATCGCTCGTATCATTGTGGGGTTAACCAGCGGCAGTTTAGCCGTCGCACAAGCTGCTATCGCTGATCTCACCGAAGGTGCAGAAAAAGCCAAAAGCATAGGCGCTATTGCCATTGCTATGACCATTGGTTTAGTCGCCGGCCCCTTATTAGGCGGTGTATTATCTGATACCAGTGTTTGTTCTTATTTCACTGACCAAACCCCTTTTTCAGTTGCTTTGCTACTCACCATATTGGGCGCTATCATCTTAATGAATTATGTGGAAGAAACAAATCGCCCCAGTATCTTATTATCTCCACCGCGACATTTGCTTCATAGTGTTAGCAGAGAAATGATAGCGCTGTGGCGCAATGATTCTATACGCTATTTATTATTAACTTTCTTTTTGTTTGAATTAGGATGGAGCCTCTATTACAGCGCGCTTCCTTTATTGTTAACACTTTCTTTTCACAGCAGTAATAAAGTAATTGGCATTTTCTCTGCTTATGTGGGCGTAATGCTGTCTTTGTGGTTATGGCTAGGCGTACGCATGGTCACACGCTTTTTCTCATTGAAAAAAATAATTCAGCCTAGCCTAATTATAGGCGCTGTGTCATTACTCATTGCCGCTAGCTATAATATTTTGTCTATGCAAGCCATCATGGCCATTACCATCGCCTTAAGTGTTGCTTTATGTTATTCGATCCTAATTACGTTGATGTCTGATTTAGCCTTAAAACAACAACAAGGATTATTGCTAGGCAGTAGCGATGCCTTATTGTCATTGGCATTTGCTATTACGGGTTTTTTAGCCGGTATTTTAACTTTACACTCGGCTATCTTGCCAGAAATTATCAGTGCAGTGTTTTTTGTGATGGCGATGCTATTGTTTCGAGTTAGAGTCAAGAGCGAGTGATGTATATCAGTCATCATGCAAAATGCGAAGTTTAATCACGAAGCATGAAAGTCGAAATTTTAGCTTATTGTGTTTTGAACATCATTTTATTTCAAAATTCTAAATGAACCGTGTCATTGCAACTCTTGCACTATGCTAGAACTAATCGATGCTAAAAAATCACTTTGGCTACCAAGGTAATAAAAGAGTAATAATATCGCTAGTAAAATTCCAAAGAAAATAAATAAGCCATAACTGCGCTTATCTGTGGGATGATCGCGCAATTCTCTAGGCTCTATAGGGATCATATCTGAATACGCTTTTGAAATCATAATTAAATAAAAAGGACGAATAAATACTAAAATAATACTCGCGGCGATACTAATAGGCACAATGCCATACAGATAAACATAATAAATCTGATGTATTTTATGCTCAAAAGCACCTGTTGCGCTCAGAAAAAATACTGCACCGATATAAGCGGCGACTCCAATAACCCAACAGATAGCACTATAGCCCATTCTAATGCCGATGATACGAGCAGTACTATTTTTTAGCATGGTTATGGAATCTTTTGCCGCTTCTAAAAAAGTTTTTCCTGCAACTAACGCGGGCAAAACCCCCACACAACCTACTTTCCAAGCATAATATAGAAACTCTTTTGCTGCACTATCCGTTTGACGCCCCTTTTTGGGTAAGCGATCTAAGATTTGATTGACTGTGATCCAACTGTCTATGGTAGTAAATGCCCATAATCGCCCCATATGTTTGAATCCTAAATGGAGACACTTTTTAATCGTCGACTCTTGATTAGAACTTCTAAGATAATGTGCCGCAATCGTAGCCGCACTCAATATGCCCAGTGGAAAACTCGCCACCATCACCACTAGAAAACTCCATATCACTAATATCCAATTTATCGCACCAAATTGATCATGCCCATTGTGACTCGATTGATCCATTGCATTCCAAACACTGTCTGGGATCCATGCCAACATTTGCACCCATAATAAATAAGCTATAAAAACAACCACGGCTTGCAATATCGAAAATAAAAGAATTTCTTTTTCTTCGCTAATCAGTTTAAACGCATAGGTTAATTCACTGCCAAAAGTACTCATCGCTTCGCTAGAAAAAATTTTAGGCTTGCTGCCTTGTTCATTAAAAATTTGTGTCGCCTCTTGGCGAATGGATTTCATATCTTCGCTTTCTTGATTAAAAAACATTTTCTATCTCCTAGTTAACGAATACTTGCGTGCACAATCCTTGCAATTCGCTTAAATACTCTGACAAGCTCACTAGCCCAATACACGGCATAGCGCCTGTTTTGGTAAAAGTTCCTGATAAAATATTTTTTGTTAATACCACAGATGGAATGGTGGGAATATAAGGCCCATCGCCTTGAGTCGCAATAATAAACCATTTCATTGTTTTTTCTTTACCTTCTAAGTCTAACCCTCGTATTATCATATGCATACCACCATCGGCACTAAAGCCGTAATCAAAATAATGGCTCATCTTTAATAAAAGTTTAGCCTGTTTTACTAAATCTAATGTGGGAAATAACCGTACGCCCCAAGAAATAAGCCAAATGGATAAATGCAAGAAGGGATTTTCCATACCGGCTGAAAAATGAATGTTATCAATATGATAGTAATGAGGGAATAAATCTAAGTCTGGGATATCACAATTCGCCATCCAGCGTTTGCCAATCACAGGATAGGCTTGTCTATATAAATCTTGCCAACCATAAATAGGCTTGCGTTGAGTCGCTAATGACACAATCGGTCTACCGATATACGTTAAAATCGCTTCTGTGGTGGCTAATCCGCGCGGTGTTTTCTGTCCTGGTGCAATGCCATAGGTTAATGATGTTATTGCGCTAAATTGTGATTTATATTCTTCTACTACAGCAGAAGATAATCCTGGTACGGTACTGGCGCCTGTAATCGCAATCACTTTATTTTCTTTAGCTATTTTGTCTAACTCAGAAAAGGTATCCACATAATCACGACCATCAGCTAAATCAATATAATGCACTCCTGCTTCAATACATAAACGTGCAACTTGATGATTTCTTCGTTGAAATGGACCACAGGTATTAATAACAATATAAGGCGATAACTTTTTGAGATACACGTCTAATTCTGTGTCTACATCAAAGAGCGCGATGCTAATATCGGCTTGTGGCGTGTGCGTTAAAATACGTTCTTTTGCTTTTTCAGCGGCAACTTGATTTCTTCCAATCATCACGACGGAAATATTATGTTTAAGCAAGCCTATGACAATTCGTTCGCCAAACAGTCCATAGCCGCCTAATACAAACACTGTTTTATTCATGATGCTTTATCTATACCAGAAATACCTCAAAGTACGAAGTAACTTTATCCTATCCCTGAACTGTCATCCCAGCGCACGCGGGGATCCAGGAATAACCCACGTATTGTCTAGATTCACTGGATCCCCGCATGCGCGAGGATGACAATGCACGACAATACTGATCTATGTTCGTATACCAAACGGCGATTGATCTATTTCAAATTCGCCTTGATAACCAAATACATCGCCAAATAAGGGATGAATGATTTCAAAATACATAGAAAATCGATTATCGCTCATAGGAGATTCTGTAGCATAACCTTTGCCTAAGATCCAACTCAATGGCAACGGAATGGTGATTTTTTTATAATGCCAAATATAGCCATCATGATCTAAACGCACTTTCTCGCCATCATACCAATAGCGCATACGCCAACCTAAACCAAATCGCATAAATTCGACGACTCTGTCTTTACCCCAAGGAACCAACTTAGAACGAAACTGATACGGCGCTTCATTAGAGTAATAAAAAGTGCGATTAAATCCAATGTGATCGTTTTGTTCATTGCTATTAAAACAAACTGTAACAGAAATATCTTTTCCAGCATAAGGGACTAACGCGCCACATAAGCGTAAGAATGGGGATAATAATTTTATCCAAGTTGAAACGTGTATTTGTAAAATTCCTTTCACGATCACTTCATCATTAGATTTTTCACAATTGGCATAGCGTTTTTGTAGCGCTAAAGATAATTTATTCCAATCATTGCCGAATATGAGTTTAAAAATAGGTTCGGTTGTCATATTCAGCTCCTCAGTATTATCTAACAGTATACCTATTTTACTTGAAAATGCGCGATTTAATCCGTATCAAAACCAACTTGACACTGCGAAAACAATTTAAAAAAATTATCCGTCGTTATTTTAGCCACACTAGCCACTTCTTCTTGCTTTAACTCCGCAATTTTTTCTCCTACGAAATGCACGAAGTCTGGATAATTACTTTTACCCCGATGCGGTACCGGTGCTAAATAAGGAGAATCGGTTTCTACTAATAAATGCTGTAATGAAATTTGTTTGGCAATCTCTTGTAAGTCAGTAGCATTTTTAAATGTCACAATGCCAGAAAAAGAAATATAAAAGCCCATGTCAATTGCTGCTTGTGCCATTTCTAAATCACCAGCAAAACAATGTAAAATACCGCCAATTTTTTCGGCTTTTTCTTCACGGAGTATTTTTATGGTATCGGTATTAGCATCGCGACTATGCACAATCAAAGGCTTTTGTGTCGCAATGGCTGTTCTAATATGACGGCGAAATCGTTGTTGCTGCCAAGTTAAATCCCCACTAGAGCGATAATAATCTAATCCCGTTTCACCAATGGCAATGATTTTGTCACGACTGGCCCATTGGCATAATGTCTCTTCTGTGATTTCTTCAGTCATTTCAGTATTAGGATGAATGCCAATACTACCCCATACAAAAGGATAAGCTTTAGCAGCTGCACAGACTGCTTCTACATTTTCATGATCAATGCAAACATCTAAAAAATAGCGAACATTAACGCTGGCTGCGCGTTCAAAGAAATTTTCTAGTTGATGATTAAAGGGAGATAAGTCTAGTTGATCTAAATGGCAATGCGTATCCACCCAAATTATTTTTTCTGCCATAAACTATTCTCTACATCGTATCGTTGCTTTTATCTGATTTTACCATACCTGCTAAATAAGTTTCTATTTTATTGCGCACATGGGAAGCTTCATCACTTTCAAATTGCACTCCGATACCACCAGGCAACCCTCGTTGTGCAGAATCAGGCGTTAGCCAAACCACACGGCCTGAAATAGTGTGCTTTTCTGTTTCATCAAATAATTGCAATAATAGATATACTTCTTCGCCTAAGTGAAATTTTTTCTTAGTTCTAACAAACAATCCGCCATTTTGAATATAAGGCATATATTCGCGATATAACATATTCTTATCGAAAAAAGAAATAATAAAGATACTGCGATTATCCGCCGTTGTTTGTTCAATGATCTCTACATCTTTAACCATTGAGTCCTCCGCATAAGAATTCATAAAACCCGACTCCCCGGGCCAATTCTTTTTATACTACACATCGTGACGTCCCCACCCTTGTTCTAAACACAATAATCTATATTCTAATGATAGCTGAAAATTTAAATTCAGCCCTTGTACTACTTCATAGTATAGCACCCATATGGATTGACACAAATCGGTCCAAATTTTCAAGGAATAACGCAGGCTTAGCTGATTAATTGCCTTTTCCATGCCGTTATTCATTGAAAATAAATGCTTTGATGTTATAATATATCGAACAACATCTTGAAATAAATAGCCCCACGCGCGAATATGTCGCTCAGTGACTTGCCCGGCCCATTTTTGTGCCACAGGCAAGGCTTTTTTTTGCCCTAACCCAATGGCAACACAATCGGCCAACCATTCTGTCAGTGAGCTTGTTTCTTCTTTTTGCGCCAACACTCGGTTTGCCGCCAAGGGTAAACAGCGCTCTAAACAAAATACTTGCTGTAATTCGGCTTCTTCTTTATCCGGAAATTGTGTTTTTAACCATTGAAGTGATTGCTGTTGATTCGCTTGTACGCGTATCATTTGACAACGACTACGAATAGTCGCCGGCAAATGAAGTGGTCGCTCTGTGATTAATAGAAAATGCGTCTTCGCTTTAGGCTCTTCTAATGATTTCAATAAGGCATTGGCAGCAGCATTGTTTAAACTGTCTACCGGATAAATTAATATGACACGCGCACCTTGACTGTGCGTTGTTTGCGTGAGATGCGCACTCATTTCACGAATAGCATCTACTTTAATATTTTTTTCGTCTTCATTTTTGATAATAGATAAAAAGTCAGGATGATAGCCCGCTTGCAACCAATGACAGCTTTGACACTGGCCACAAGCTTGTTTCTGCTGCGGCTGATGACAGAGTAAAAAAGCCGTTAATACTTGCGCCCATTCTAAAGTTCCTGCATCAGTGGAACCACAAATTAACAAGGCCTGTGGCCAAGCACGTCTATCTTCTGGTAATAAGGATTGATAACGTGCTAGCCATGGGTACATGGTTACTCACTTTCAACAGGAGTCACCGCTTTCATACTCAAACGAACTCGTCCTTGTTTGTCAATTTCCAACACTTTCACACGCACCATTTGTCCTTCAGATAAAACATCGGTGACTTTATCAATACGTTGATCGCTGATTTGTGAAATATGCACTAACCCTTCTTTGCCCGGTAAGAATCCGACAAAAGCACCAAAGTCAGCAATTTTCACCACTTTCCCATC
>CBFGYT010000047.1:0-9057 GCA_965653065.1 uncultured bacterium
GGCGACCGCACTTTCTACGACGGCTTTGACTTCTGACGAAACCAATTTATCTTTGGTTTGCGAAGAAAATTTAGGATCGGGCACTTTCACAGAAAGGACTGCGGTTAAGCCTTCACGCGCATCATCGCCAGTAGTGGTGATTTTATATTTCTTAGCTAAGCCTTCTTTTTCAATATAATTGTTTAAAGTTCTCGTTAATGCACCGCGAAATCCCGCTAAGTGTGTGCCACCATCGCGTTGTGGAATATTGTTAGTGAAACAGAAAATCGTTTCTTGATAGGTATCATTCCATTGCATGGCCAATTCTACGACCATGTCTTTCACTTGCTCAGAAAAATAAAAAATAGACGGATGAATACCTGTCTTTTTACGATTTAAATATTTCACAAAAGCTTGAATGCCGCCTTCATAATGGAAAGAGTCTCGTGTGCCATCGCGCTCATCCAATAATTCTATTTGTACGCCTTGATTTAAGAAGGATAGTTCGCGCAATCGTTTTGCTAAAATATCGTAATGAAATTCCAATTGCGTAAAGATGGTGCTGCTGGGTTTAAAGCGAATTTCAGTACCGCGCTCAGTCGTCGTACCCGTCACTTTTAATGGCGCTTCTGGCTCACCTAAATGATACGTTTGTTCATGCACTTGACCATTAATGCGGATCGTTAAATATAAATTTTCTGATAAGGCATTGACGACAGACACCCCGACGCCATGCAAGCCACCCGATACTTTATAAGAAGAATTATCGAATTTACCCCCGGCGTGCAATACCGTCATAATCACTTCTGCGGCAGAGCGCCCTTCTTCGGCATGAATATCCACAGGAATACCCCGGCCATTATCGCGTACAGTGACTGAATTATCGGCATGAATGATGACATCGATGCGATTACAGTGGCCCGCTAAGGCTTCATCGATAGAGTTATCGACGACTTCAAACACCATATGGTGTAGACCTGTGCCATCGTCCGTATCGCCTATATACATACCAGGACGCTTACGAACCGCATCTAAGCCCTTTAATACCTTAATGTTAGAAGAGTTATAAGCTACATTATCATTCATCGAAGACCTCATTACTGCAAAAATAGGAGTCAAAATAGGAACATATTATATCATACTTCTTCGCAAAAGGCTTGTATCTACCCCGATTTCACTGGCATAGAAAAATCTCTGAACGAATGACTTATCTCTTTATCAAACAAGGCTCTGTACCCTTTATGACCATATCATAAAGGCTTGCTTTTCAATGTTTTTTACTATCTAATGCAAAGAGTGTTTACTGGCCGATAAGGAATAGAGATGAATGCTCCTGCTGTTGAAATAGCGCAAAAGTTACCCAAAGGAACTACGGCATTAGTCTTTGTTCAGTTATTTTCTGTAATAAGTTATGCCATTTTATACTCTACTTTAGCCTTATATTGCTCACAAGGGCTACATTTAAGCGATGCTTTTACAACTAACTTGATTGCCATGTTCTTGGCCTTTAATTATGGCTTACACTTAGTCGGCGGCTATGTGGGTGGCCGGTTTTTAAGCTATCGTTCTTTATTTTCTATCGGCATGGTGTTAATCGCCGTAGGCTGTTATTTACTGGCCACCGCGGAATTACGCATGTTTTATATAGGCGTCGCTTTCTTTTTGGCGGGCAGTGGTTTAAATGTGACTTGCATCAACTGTATGGTGACGCAACTATTTCACCCCGACGATAAACAACGCGAACGTGCTTTTTTCTGGAATTACAGCGGTATGAATTTAGGTTTTTGTATCGGTAATATCGCCGCTGGCTATTTTCAATTACACAATAATTATCGTGATTTATTTCTGTTAAGCGGCATAGGCAATGTATTGGCCTTAGTGACCGTACTATTCAATTGGAAAGTTTTAAAAGACGTACACACGATATATGATGCGTCTACCAATAAAATAGCACGCGGCTTATTTGGCTTACTGCTCGTATTCATCTTATTGTTAACTTTATTTAATCTCGTACAACAGCCGACTATCAGTCAGCATTTAGTCCTCTATGGCGGATTGCTTGTATTTGCTTTCTTATTATTTATTTCATTTAATGAAAGCGATCCTGTTGTCGCGCAAAAAATGCGGGCTTACTTGGTATTTGCTATCGCTGCTATTATTTTCTGGTCTATTACGTATCTTATCCCCAATGCGTTGATTTTATTTTTGAATCGTAATGTGGATCGCACTGTCCTTAACTTCACTATCCCTCCGCAATGGTTTGTGAACATTAATCCCGTGGTGGTTGTTTTAGGAGGCTTATTATTAAGTCAATTGTTTCAATGGTTAAGACGCAATAATTATCCTATTTCATTAACACAGCAGTTTTTTTGCGCGCTATTATTAATTGGTTTAGGCATATTGTTGATCCCCGTTGGTATTGCGTTTGCCGGCCCTGACGGCTATGTGCATAGCAGCTGGATAGTGGTAGCTTATATTCTACAAGGCGCGGCCGAATTATTCTTAGGCCCTATTGGTTTTGCAATGGTCGGCCAATTAGCGCCACCTCGATTACGCGGTGTCATGATGGGTGCATGGCTCATGACTTCGGGTGTGGGTGGTGCTTTAGCAGGTTTCTTTTCTAATCTGGCAACGCATTCTGCCAATGGCGATTTATCTCCATTGGCGACAAATCCTACCTACAGCCATGTGTTTTTAATATTAGGTATTATCGGCTTAGTTGGCGCTGGCGGTTTGCTCTGGTTAAGACCTATGTTAGATAGATTTATTCGCGAGCCGAATTTTAAGGCAGAAGCCATATCATAATTAATTTCGCTTTTAAATAATTTTGAGCGCGATCCTGTTCTAGACAACCTTAACAATTAAATGCTGCATTAGATAAATAAAAAATCATCGCAAACATATAACCTCCCTTTTGTTACTTTGAAATGTTCTCTATTTGTAATCTTTGCATATTATTTGACTTACTTACTATTCCCATGTACAATTTTAAGCTAAAACTTATTAATCTGCAAAATAAAAATCTGAGGGTATGATGAAAGAATATGATATAGAAAAAATTGTGCAGTTACTTGATAACACCGAAAGCTCAACCGATGAGCTCATCTTAGCACTTGCTAACACAACATCACTTGACCTTTCCAACTGTAATATTACGCCTCACGGCGCTATAACACTTGCCAGCGCACTTAGATGCAATACAAGGATTACTGACCTTAATCTTAGCTACAATACCATCGGAAGTGAGGGTGCTAAGGCGATTGCAGACAGTCTACCTTCTACAAGCATCACGCGCCTTAACCTCAGCTCCAATGGCATCGAAGATGAGGGT
Source organism: uncultured bacterium (assembly GCA_965653065.1). Taxonomy (GTDB): domain Bacteria; phylum Pseudomonadota; class Gammaproteobacteria; order UBA1113; family UBA1113; genus VFKP01. Next base: position 3,311 of record CBFGYT010000047.1, read on the forward strand.
GCTCAGGCGATTGCACAGAGTCTACCCTCTACAAGCATTCTTTCACTTGAGCTCCGCAACAATGCCATCAGAGGTGGGGGTGCTCAGGCGATTGCACATAGTCTACCCTCCACAAGCATTTTTTTACTTGACCTCAGCTCCAATGCCATCGGAAGTGAGGGGGCTAAGGCGATTGCACATAGTCTACCCTCTACAAACATTAGTCTGCTTGAGCTCAGCGGCAATGCCATCAGAGATACGGGCGCTAAAGCGATTGCACAGAGTCTACCCTCTACAAGCATTCTTTCACTTGACCTCAGTCACAATGCCATCGAAGATGAGGGCGCTAAAGCGATTGCACAGAGTCTACCCTCTACAAGCATTTTTTCACTTGACCTCAGTCACAATGCCATCGAAGATGAGGGCGCTAAAGCGATTGCACAGAGTCTACCCTCTACAAGCATTTTTTCACTTGACCTCAGTCACAATGCCATCGAAGATGCGAGCGCTACTAGTATAACGGAAAATATTGCGCAATCTTGCGAGCGAAATAAACAGCGCAACGACACCTTAATAGCAGCGTTAGATGCCGCTAAAACTCTTGCACCGATAATAATAGCCGAGGAAACTTTCTCTGCTGATATCTGGCTTCATATCTTACGTCAGTTGCTTTCTGAGCAAGATCAACACCTAACTTATCGAGTTTATAAATATGCACTTAATAAAACTGTCTTAGATTATATTTGTTTTCATGATTTGAGTCATTCGGGGGCAGAACAAGCGGTGCAATCTAAAATGTACTTTTTTCAATATATCTTATCAAAAATTGATGTAACAAGTGATATGGCTCGAGAAAAATTACTTCTTGCCATAAAATCAAAAAAATGGCCTATAGTAGAAAATCTTATTCGTGATAAGGTACCGTGTTTCCATAAAGAAAGAGACAATTCAGCGCTATATATCTTAACTCTGGAAATTAGCAATTTTTTACAGGTGAAAAAGCTTGGTCACCTTTTACCTGTTGAAGAATTTGACTTTAAAAGTATGGTTTATTTGTTACAATTAATGTATCAACTGATTTTAGCTCAGCAAGATTCTCTGTCTGTTGAAAATAAAGTCTTGTGCTTATACAACCTATCTAATGCATGTTTTTCCTTCTCAAGGCTTGCCAATTTAAACGCAGACGCGATTAGTTTGCGCGAGGATCTCACAGAGCTTATCTATAACCTTATACCATCTGAGGGTGTTGATTCTTTCTGCAAAGAGATAGCCTCGTCACCCGCTGGAGGAACAGAGTGTTTATATTATCTTGCGAGTTCATTCAAACTCATTGTTGATGCCAAATTATCTAACCACCATTTGCTTTATAGCTTAAAAAATATAATAAAGTTACTAATTTGTAAATATAATGTATCACGTGCTTTCAGTACATGTTCAAGCGACAATTACTTTCATCCTATGACTATTTATAATTTAATAAGTGACATTCCCACCCCATATCAATCGGTATTTCTAAATAAAGTAGAATCACAATTATACCATGCTTTAAAAAACAATCATGGCTTGCTATATGTTTTGATGAACTGTCAAAATGCACCGGAAGATAAAAGAATTCGACTAGACACTACGCTAGATAATGATGCGGCAACCTCAGAAAAGAAAGATGCTATAAAAGTACTACGTAAATTGGTGCCCTGGATTGAAGCACGGCTAGACGCTCCCTTTTTACCTCTACTGCAAGAGGAACTATTTGCAACTCATTCATTGTTAGACCAAGATAGTGGCAGTCCTTACCAGGATAGCTTTGACTTCACTGAAAATGAGAGACAACAATTAAATCGACTCTATTGTTCTTTATCAGAAATTCAAAAAAAATTGCTAAGAAGTAGCACTGTAAAAAGCGATGACCCAACAAGTAGAAATCAATGGATGAAAGAAAAGGGAACAGGATTAATTGGTATGGGGTATTTTGCTTCGGCTAGCTCTAGCGCTGCCCCAGGACCAAACATGAGTATAAGGCGCTCTGCTTTGACTAGCCTGCCTAGTGTTACATAAAAATAAGACTAAAACAAAGCAGTATCTACTTGTCCGTAGTGAATTGTTGTGTATATAAGCCATCTTCAACATAGTCAAAAGCCGGTAGAAACTAAAAACAAACTGTGTGACAAAGAGTTATATAAAGTTTAATAATCTATAAGCAAGATAAATCAGCCGCCACTGAAAATATCGCTTGTAACTGCTGCAATAAGGCGAGGCGATTCTGACGAATGGCTTTATCTTCTACCATCACCATGGTGTTATCAAAAAAAGCATCGACAGTGGTTTGTAATTTCGCTAAGGAAGTCAACGCTTGGGTATAATCGCGCTTTTCATACAATGGAGAAACGATTTTCTTTTGTTCTTCTAGCGCTTGCCATAATGCTTTTTCGGCGGGCTCTGTTAGCAAAGAGGCATCCACTTTCATATCGTGTAAATCACGCGCTTCTTTTTCTAAAATACGGCTAACCCGCTTATTGGCTGCTGCTAACGCCGTACATTGCGGTAATTGGCGAAACGCTTCTACCGCTTGCAGACGATGTGAAAAATCATACGGCTCATGCGGTTTTGTGGCTAACACCGCCATAAATACTTCTGCGCTAATTCCTTGCTCTAAATAATAATATTTAAAGCGCTCCATCAGAAAGTCGAATACTTGTGTTGTCAGTGTGGCTTCTGTAGCCATCGAGCCATATACCGATTGCGCGTATTGCAACAATGCCCATAGATCTAAAGACCAGGCTTTTTCTACGATAATTTTTAATACGCCTAATGCCGAGCGTCGTAATGCAAATGGATCTTTATCGCCTTTGGGAACTTCACCGATGGCAAAAATACCCACTAGCGTATCTAATTTATCGGCAATCGCCACGACAGCGCCTAAATCCGATTGTGGCAAGGCATCTTTGGCAAAGCGCGGTTGATAATGTTCACGAATAGCCATAGCAACTTGGCTTGACTCTTGGCTGTGTGTGGCATAATAGCCCCCCATAATGCCTTGTAATTCAGGAAACTCGCCGACCATATCGGAAACCAAATCTGCTTTACACAATAAGCCCGCACGGTGCGCAGCTTCTGTGTCTAAATGCAATAATGCGGCAATTTCTTTAGCTAATTTGGCAATGCGCTCCGATTTATCTTGTAGGCTCCCTAAACGTGCGTAAAAAATAACGTCTTTTAAATGTTGCGCCATAAACGATAAGCTATGCTTACGATCGGTATCAAAAAAGAATTTAGCATCGGCTAAACGCGCATTGATGACGCGTTCATTACCCAATATCACTTGCTTAGGGTCACGACTGTCAATATTGCTGACACTGACAAAATACGGCAATAACTTACCGGCTTTATCATGCACATAAAATGTTTTTTGATGATGTTGCATCGCTAAAATTAAAGCTTCTTGTGGCACCGATAAGAAATGGGGATCAAATTTCCCCAATAATGGCACTGGCCATTCGACAATAGAAGTGACTTCGGTCAATAACTCTTCATTGACAGTCATAATCCCATTAGCTTCGCTACTTTTATCTTCTATTCCTTTTAAAATTAAAGCACGTCGCTTACCCGCATCGGCAACAACATATGCTTTATCCAATAATTCCTCATATTGTTTGGCTTCATCTATGCGAATAGCTTGTGGATGATGAAAACGGTGGCCATAAGTCAAGCGATCACTCACTTGTTCAAATAATTTCAGCGGTAACACTTCTCTGCCAAATAATAAAACTAACCAATGAACTGGTCTAGCGAAGCTTTTACTACAATTGCCCCAACGCATCGGTTTGGGGATAGGTAAAGTAGAAACTATCTTTTTACACCACGCAGGTAATAATTCTGCAGTTTTTTGTGCTGGCTCTTCACAATGGTAATATAAACAAGCTCCTTTCGCAGTGTCTTTATGTTTCAAACTAGCAAAATCAACACCGCAAGATTTAGCAAATCCCAAGCCCGCTGCAGTGGGTAATCCTTGAGAATCTATCGCTAAACTTAATAAAGGTCCAAGACGTCCTGTAGAAATCGACAGAGTTTCTGTTTGTAATTGTTCTATAGAAATAGCCAGGCGTCGTGGTGTCACATAAGAATGTATTTTCTCATATTGTAATGCGTATTCGGCCAAAACCTGTTTAAATCTTCCTTCTAGTTCTATAATTAATGTAGACTGTATCCCCGCAGGTAATTCTTCCGTACCAATTTCAAATAGAAAGTCTTCTCGCTGATCAATCGACATGTTCACATCCTTTCTTTTTATTCTTCAGCAAAGGAAATCCTTTTACTTCACGCATTTCATAATACTGTTTGGCAATTTCTACCGTTAATGCGCGTATGCGTAAAATATAGCGTTGTCGCTCCGTCACAGAAATCGCATGTCTGGCATCTAACAGATTAAACACATGCGATGCTTTAATCGCCATTTCGTACGCCGGTAATATTAAGTTTAGCTCCAGTAATCGTTGCCCTTCTTGTTCATAATGATTAAATTGCATTAATAATCCAGGAATATCGGCACATTCAAAATTATAACGCGACATTTCTTCTTCATTTTGTTGGAAAATGTCACCATAATATATTGTACCTAACGAGCCCTCATGCCAAACAATATCAAAAATATTATCCACGCCTTGTAAATACATGGCTAGGCGCTCTAACCCATAGGTTAATTCGCCCGTAACTGGCGTACAGTCTAAACCACCCGCTTGTTGAAAATACGTAAATTGACTGACTTCCATGCCATCTTGCCACACTTCCCAGCCCAAGCCCCAAGCGCCTAAGGTAGGCGATGCCCAATTGTCTTCGACAAAACGAATATCATGCACTAAAGGATCAATGCCCAAGGCACGTAATGAATCTAAATACAATTCTTGAATATCTAAAGGAGATGGTTTTAAAATCACTTGCAATTGATAATAATATTGCACACGATTGGGACTTTGCCCATAACGCCCATCGGTAGGACGTCTACACGGTTGCACATACACAGCTGCCCAAGGCTCTGGCCCTATGGCTTTTAAAAAGGTTTGTGGATGAAATGTGCCAGCACCCACCTCTAAATCTAGAGGTTGTAAGATGACACATCCTTGTTCTTGCCAAAAGTGTTGTAATTTTTGAATAATGGCTTGAAACGTTAACTTTTCAGTCATCATTCATTAGCCACATGCAATGTCACCAATTGGCGTGAAAATTGACGCAACGTTTGAATGCCCGTGCGCTCTGCCTCACTACACCACTGTTTTAATTGTTCGACTAATTCAGCATTATTCGCTACGGCTTTCGTCCAAATATTTTGTAGACGCATTCTAAATTGATATACAATTTCTAATTCACTACAAGAATTTAATAACGTTTGCAGGCGTTTACGATGATCAACATCAATATAGTCATCGCCACGATACAACCAATTCCGCGCTTCGCGCCACAATTGACGGTGCTTTTTATCGGTAGCCATCTGCCGTTTCACAATAGGTTGTATTACGGTTTCACCGTATTGTTTTAGTACATGGAAACGATGCGTCACAATCGCTTTAATCGCGGCAACATCAATTTCAACGCGTTGCGCGGTTTCCAGTTTCGGAATGGTGCGCTTCGGTTTGGCCAAACGGAAAAATTGTAGAATGCGGATATACATCCAACCTATATCAAATTCAAAAGGCCGTGCGGATAATTTAGCGGAAGCCGCAAACGCATGATGATTATTATGTAATTCTTCTCCACCGGCTAAAATACCCCATGGC
>CBFGYT010000048.1:0-8966 GCA_965653065.1 uncultured bacterium
AGACCTTCTTCTGTCAATTCTTCAGCCGATTCGGCTGAGTATCGTAAAGTCTTAAGTTTGGAAAATGCCCTTGATTCTTTGCAAGGACAATACGGCGAGTATATAACTGTATCAGATGATTACCATTTAGGCTGGCTATCTTCGAATGCAATCGTTACTTTTCAACCGATGAATAGCAGTGCGCCTTTACCTCTTACTACTTTTGATGTCCATATTGCGCATGGCCCTTTTGCTTATTATCGTGCTACGAATGGAAAAAATAAATTTTTCCCTGGCTGGGGTGTGATTACTACAAAATTAGCATCTACACCAAGCAGTGATGCATCTAAAGTTCATTGGCAAAAAAATGAATTTGATATTATTGGTTTCATTCATTTTGATTTTAACATTGTAAGCACGGCACATATCTCATTATTAGGAACATTTACTACGCCAGAAAAATCAACTGCTACTATTCGATTGGATAAATTAGACTATACATTTCAAACCAATACAAACATTTCTAATTTAACCTTTAAATTCTCACTTAAAAATCTTACGATAGATGGACGCCCTACTGTATGGCTTAATATCCCCTCTATTGATGCAGAATCGAATAGTCATGTTGTACGATATGCTCCTCTGGGTGCAATGAATTATGTCATCCCTTCTATGGAAATAGTAACCCCAGGTAAATCTATTAAAATGCAACAACTCGCCGTTGATTTAGAAGGGAAAGCACAAAAGGGTAGCTTGGTGAATTACCGTCTCGCCGCTGCTTTGCATAAAATATCCGTGAACGATCAATCTTATGGCCCTTTTGTAATAGACATCAATGCTAAGAATTTAAATTCTGCCGCATTCAAGCGCTGCTCTACTAGCATAAAGAAGGTAGACGAAGAGCCAAAGAGCAGTCAAGATCCGCGCACTGTTTTTGCGATGATTGCAAGTTGCGCACCTATTTTAGGTGCTCATAGTGAAATTAATATTGATCCACTCGATATTAATCTTCCTATGGGGTCATTGCGTTTTATCAATAAAGTACGTTTTTATCAAACTTTTCCATTGCAAAATATACAGAAATTAGCAAAACTGCCCTATCCGGGGGCCTCTTCGCCGTCTTCTTCCTTTTTTTCTTATTTTCCAAGACCTTCTTCTGTCAATTCTTCAGCCGATTCGGCTGAGTATCGTAAAGTCTTAATCGGCTTTTTCCAAGACATAGGCAACTATCAAAAGAATATTGATGCATTCATGCAACTACAAATGACAGAAGCTTTTATGGACTATGTTCAACAGCAAAAAGGATATCCGAGTGATAATTTTTCATTAGGAGATCAATTAACGCGTCTGGGTATCCTCACCAAAGACAATGGATGGTATACTGCGCAGAGTAGAACGATGAATGGTAAAGTGTATTTAAATGATCAACCCATTGAGCAACTTTTAGGCGATAGATAGAAAGTTTATAGTTATTAATTGAAAGGATAGTTTCATCATGAAAAAAATGTTATCGATAGTAGCGGTTGTTATTGTAGTAGTGGCATTATTGCCCGTAACAACCGGTCTTATAGCGAAGAATCGATTTAATCATTTAGTAGAGCGCTTGCAACAGCAAAACCCTGCTATTAAAGTCACTTCAGCTTATCATTTAGGATGGTTGTCTTCACGGGCCACTGTAAATTGGACTATCGCCATGCCAAACACACAAATGCCTACCATCGAGAATGACGTTATTATTCATCATGGTCCTTTGGCTTTTTATACTAATGACGAAGGGCAACATAAATTTTATTTTGGGATAGCGGTATTAGATTTTAAACTTCCTGATTTATTAAAAGATGCTATGTTTGCAATTGATTTTCAAAAGAAAAATTTCAGCGCTATCATCTGTATTCCATTTAATTTACATTATAACACCCATATCCATGCTGCGGTACAAGCATCCTTAACGTTTGCTGGCAAACCTCTAGCAAGCATTAATTTAGATAATTTAACTTTACAGTCCAATGCGAATTCTGATTTATCTTCCGTTAAAGCAGATTTCTTAATGGAAAATTTCAATATCAATGCAGAGTCACAAGGATATCTCAATATTCCCAAAATAACGGCTACAGCAGATCTACATGCTGAAGATCATGTTTATTTGGGCAATGAATCTTTCTCTGTGCCTAGTGTAGAAATCTCCGCTGCTTCTGCAGTGCAATTCAAAGCAGACTCTTTTACAACTGGATTTACTGGGCAAAAAGATAAAGATGGCGTTAACTATGAAGTGATGGCAAATTTAAAGAATGCAACTTATAATGGCGTTTCTTATGGCCCATTTGCTTTTGATTTAGAAGCAGCACATTTCAATTTTAAAGCTTTATCACAAATACAACAAAAGCTAGATGCTCTCAAAAAGCAAATGGTCGACAATCCTGATTCAGCAGAAAATTCTATGATGGATGAACTAAAACCCTTATTACCTCAATTGATACAAGCCAATACTGAAATTAATTTAAAGCAACTCGATTTTACAGTCCCTTATGGTAGCTATCAATCGAATGGCTACATTCATTTTAATCAAGCAGGTAGTGCTAATGGTGATATCGTAGCGCTTATTAGTAAAGCTGAAATGAAATATCATGTGATCACTGATCAAGCGTTTGCTACGTTTATCATACAATCTCTTGGCAACAAAAATAATACGTCTGCAACTCAAACTTTTGATCCACAGCAAGCATTAAGTCAATTGGTACAAGCAGGCTTAGTGCACGAAAATAATGGTCAATACGAGTTAGATATTATGTTTAAACAAGGAATGCCCTATATCAACAACCAACCTTTTAATCCTGGCATGTTACAACAATTGGAAAATTCAGCCGCATCGCCAGAGAATACCTCTGCACAACCAGGTATGTCCGGACAACCTGGAATATCTGCGCAACCAGGCATGCCTGGTCAACAGGGTATTCCAGAACAACAAGGTACAGCTACGCAATCGATGCCTGCGCAATAGCTGTATTTGAAGATACGAACTTCAATTAGAATTCCCACGAACTGTCATCCTCGCGCACGCGGGGATCCAGTGTAAGCGACACAAATCATGCATTATTCTCTGGATCCCCGCGTGCGCGAGGATGACAGCACTATGTTACTGCTTATTCTGAGTTAGAAATAGCGTTAAATCAATTCGCATTTCGAATGGCGAGCGGTATATGTTGCTTAACAATCACTTTTGCAATTGTAACGCTCTTTCATACACTAAATTCTTCGCTGCTCCCGTAATATCACTCACCCATTGCACGGCTTGTTTCAAAGGAACTGACGGTAGCAATAATTGCAATATTCGATTGATTTCTACTTCACTGTCGTTTGCTGTAAGATCACATCCCGCAACGACCAAGACAAACTCGCCTTTTAAAGCATTCGCATCTTCTGTCAAATAGCGCTGTATCTCAGCAATCGTTCCAGATACCGCTGTCTCATGACGTTTGGTTAATTCGCGTAATAACACCATGGAGCGCACTTCACCATAAATAGCAGCCATCATCGATACATCTTTTAATACACGGTGCACCGAAGCATAAAAAACTTGCGTTCTGGTTTCACTTTTTAATTGTTGCAACCGCGCTTCACATGCCGCTTTTTTAGCGGGTAGGAATCCTTCGAATACAAATTGTTGACACGGAAGTCCGGCGATGCTCAATGCCGCTGTCACTGCAGAAGGCCCTGGAATAGTAATAACTGCTATTTGCTGTTGTCTTAACGCACGTACGATGGTAAATCCTGGATCGCTAATGAGTGGCGTTCCCGCATCACTCACCAAAGCAATGCTTTTCCCCGCTTGGATCGCCGCTATGACTTTATCTATTTGTTGTGATTCATTGTGATCGTGAATAGCCCACAATGGTTTACGAATAGCATAATGCGTTAATAGTCGCTGCGTGTGACGCGTATCTTCTGCAGCAATATAATCGACGCTCTTTAATGTTTGTAAGGCACGTAATGTAATATCATCTAAGTTACCTATAGGCGTCGCCACCACATACAAAGCAGCGGGCAGTGCGTCTATCTGTTCCTCATGCGGCTGATTCATCGTTTATTCCTTCACTGGCAATCAACGTATCCATTCGCAACATTAAATCTTGACATAATCGTTTCGTCCCTTCACCCGTAACCGCCGAAATCGCATAGACTGGATAGGGCCAATTGACTGCTTGTTTTAAAGCATCTATTCGTTCTACACGTTCTGCTTCTTGCAATAAATCAATTTTATTGAATACCAACCAACATTCTTTAGCGGCCAATTGTGGATTATGATCGGCGACTTCTTTTTGGATTAATTGAATGTTGGCAATAGGATCACTACCATCAATCGGATCTACATCGACTACATGTAACAAAATACGATTGCGTGCTAAATGCCGTAAAAATTTATCGCCTAACCCTGCGCCTTCCGCCGCACCTTCTATTAATCCCGGGATATCCGCAACGACAAAACTTTTTAACTCTTCTACCCGTACCACGCCTAAATGCGGATGTAATGTAGTAAAAGGATAATCTGCCACTTTAGGCGTTGCCGCTGATACAGAGCGAATAAAACTAGATTTACCCGCATTCGGTAATCCTAATAAGCCTACATCGGCTAATAATTTTAACTCTAAACGCAATTGTCTGCGTTCTCCAGGGGTGCCTGGCGTTGTTCTACGTGGCGCGCGATTCACACTGCTCTTAAAACGAGTATTCCCTAATCCATGAAAGCCACCTTGCGCAACCACAACCTGTTGCCCTACTTCGACTAAATCACCAATACATTCTTCTGTTTCGGCATCATAGGCTAAAGTACCCACGGGCACCGGTAAAATTAGATTTTCCCCACCTTTGCCACTGCGTTGTTCGCCATGCCCTTTTTCACCGCGCTCGGCAAAATGTTTTCGTTTATAACGATAGTCGATTAGTGTATTCATTCCAGAATGGGCTTCTAAAATCACACTGCCACCATCACCACCATCGCCCCCATCGGGACCGCCTTTAGGAATAAATTTTTCACGGCGAAAACTCAAACACCCAGGGCCACCATCGCCGCCCGCTACTTCTATTAATACTTCATCTACAAATTTCATTTTACTTCTCTAAATAATAAGAGGCTTGTTGACACCTCATCTACCAGCTGCAAATTCCTACGCATTTGTCCTAGCTTTTCTCATTGTTTGCTTTGACAGAGGCAGTATCTACAAGCCTTAGTCGTTCTACTACTTTTCCATTTACAATATGCTGCTGCAAAATTTCATCGATATCCGCTTCATTGTGATAGGTATACCAAACGCCTTCTGGATACACCACCATAACAGGCCCTTCTTCACATCTATCCAAACAGCCTGCCACATTAATACGACAACGCCCCGCTCCTGCCTGCCCTAATTCTCTTAACTTTTTCTTGGCATAATGGCGTAAGGCTTCGGCCCCTCCCTGAGCACAACAGATCTTACCATTTTGACGTAGATTTGTACACATGAAGACGTGGCAGCGATAATAAGACATATAACCTCTCTTTTTTAGTAATCATTCACTTTTTAAAAAGTGAGTCAATCGAAATAACTTTCAGTAAAGTGAATAAATTTAGATTGCTTGATCTCAAGCAAAAACCACACGAAGATGACCGTGTGCTTTACGTCTACTCGGTTTAGCTTTCACAACTATCTCTACATCTTGATTTAATTTATTTAAAAACTCTATTAAGCGTTCGAATGAAAACCCTGTTAATTGCCCACGACTAATCGCTGATATTTTGGGTTGATCGATTCCTAGCAGTCTACCCGCTTCAATTTGCTTCAATCCGCGCATCTGAATAATATGATTTATTTGACGTGCTAATTCTGCTTTTGCTAAATACTCTTCAGCATGTGGTACATTTAAATCTTTAAAAACATTTCCGCTGGATTCCATGATGTCTATACTTTCGGTTTGTTTTTTTCTATTCATGACACTAACCTCTCTTCTCTGACAATAATGCTTTTAGCTTTTTTAATCGTTCTTTTATGACATTTGTTTCTTCTTGAGGGGTCTTAATCCCTACTTTTGATTTCTTTTGAAATGCGTGTAATACATACACTGTAGTCTCTATATTTACAACATATATAGAACGATAAGTACTTTTATCATAATCACTTACTATTTCATATACGCCGGAACCACATCCTTTAAACGGCTTTGCATGGATACTCATTCCACCCATTTGAGCAACATGAAGAGCATACCCTATTTCTCGTCGCACTTCTAATGGGAATTCCATTAAGTCTTTATGGCTACTACCCAACCATTTCAAAGGAACCATAAACACCCCCTTCTATATGCCAATAATAGCATATTTTCATACGTAATGCAAGGATTTCTTTATTATTCTATATCGATTAAAATGTAATAATGTCGCACAAACATTAATTAGGAGGAAAATATGAATACTGGTTTATTTGTCATGCCATTAAAAGCTGGAAAAAAAGAAGCTTATCAACAGTTTCTACAAGAATGTTTAACGGATAAACGCGATGAATATCATGCTCTATTATCGCGTTATAAATTAAATAACGTCAAGATATGGCTGCATACTTTAGCTGGAATTGACTATGCCATGTTCACACACGATATGAGTGAAGGTGCCGACGAGCGATTACAGCACTGGCCAGACAGCAGTAATACATTTGAAGTCTGGTTTGATAATCAACTTAAAGCCTGTTACGATTTTGATGGTCTTGAAAATATGCCACAGCAACCTTTCTTTGTTGGTCAATTAAACTAGGAGGATTTATGTTTAAATCTATTTTTCTGACTGCTTTATTCTTGGTAACCGCGGCGATATATGCTGACATGTCCAATACTGGACGTACGCCGCAATTTTCCAATGACCAAGTCACTGTCTGGCAAACCATTATTTATCCCAGTAAAGGGCAACAATTAACAATGCACAGACACGAAAATAATCGCGTATTAGTGGCGTTTGATTCAGGTACTTTAAAAATTACCGATAACACTGGTAAAACGCATTATTTAAAACTAGAGAAAGATAAATCGTATTGGCTAACAAAAGATGCGCCTGGCGAAACACATACGGATGAAAACATCAGCGATCATCCTATTAAAGTACTGGTGATGGAAGTGAAATCGTAATCAATCCGTCATAAACTCTGTGGATCATGCTTCACAATTTGTAATCCATCTTCAATATGATGTCGCGCTCCTCTGGTTTTTTCAAAAAAAACAATATCCCCATAGTCTTCGGGGTTAGGAACGCAGCGAGGAAATAGTATTCCTTTCAAGTGGTCAATCTCATGTTGTAGTAATACCGCCAGTATGCCTTCGGCTTGTCCGGCGATTTCTTTTCCAGTGATATCATAGCCTCTATAGGCAATATGTGCGTGACGTACAGTATGGCCACGTTTTGCAGGTAAGCTTAAACAATGCTCCCACAGAGTTACTTGATCTTTACCAATAGCACGATAATCAGGATTGACTAAAATCGTAAATGGCACATTGAAGTCTGGAAAATTAAGCGATGACTTGCCACCAAAAGCAATGATTTGTTTATTGATGCCAATTTGTGGTGCTGCAATACCCGTCGCTTTAGATGCATTCATGGTATCTCGCAAATGTTCTACAATTTCATTAAACTCTGTTGAGCCAAACTCTGCGGCTAGCACTGGCTGTGCAAGTATTTCTAACGTATTGCCTTGACTGTTTAAGGTAACAATCTGTTGAATGGTCATGATACGACTCCAGTTCTATTCAAGATAGCTATAATACTCATTATCACTTTGAAATGCGAATTTAAGTTATGATCGCTGACACTCGTCATTGCTAGGAGCGTAGCGACGTGGCAATCCAGAGAATAGCTCACAGATCTGCGGATTATTCACTGGATTACCACGTCGCTACGCTCCTAGCAATGACGATATTCAAGTCTTGATGTAAAAATCCGCAGTTTTAAAAGTTAGCCCCCCTACCCCCCGACCAATTTTCCTGCTATACTATGCCCCTTTCAAGAGAGCAAAAACCCTGGTCGCGGGGGTTTTGTAGTTAACCAGCATTATGGAGTTCAAATTATGACCAACTCAATCGTTTTAAATGCAACGCCAAGAACGGATGTGGGGAAGGGTGCGAGCCGCCGCCTACGCCAAGACAATGGCGTGCCAGCTGTATTATACGGCGCACAAAAAGAAGCACAAAATTTATTGTTGCAACATCATGAAATTATCAAAGCGTTAGAAAATGAACAAATCTATACGCAGATTTTTTCTTTGATGATCGATGGCAAGAAAGAAACCGTGCGCTTGCGTGATATCCAACGTCATGCTTATAAGCCAAGAGTATTACACATGGATTTCCAACGTATCACCGGAAAAGAACGCTTACATGTGCGTATTCCTCTGCACTTTATTCATGAAGACGCTTCACCTGCCACTAAAGCAGGCGCTGTGATTGCTCATCAAATCAAAGAAGTTGAAATCATTTGTCCAGCCAGCCACATTCCAGAATTCATTGAAATGGATTTAAGTGGTTTGGAAGTGGATCAAATTCTGCATTTATCTGATTTGAAATTACCTGCTGATGCAGTGATAGTGGCTTTGACACACGGTGAGAAACATGACTTACCTGTAGTCGCCGCCCACATGCCTAGAGTTGTTGTGGAAGAAGAAGAAACCACAGCAGCCGCCACTGAAGAAGAAGCCGCTTCTGAAGGCAGTGACGAAAAAGCTGCTGAACCTAAATCTGAATAGGATGTTATGCAATATCATCCTATCCAACTTATTGTCGGGCTAGGCAATCCTGGCCCGCAATACACTGCCACACGCCATAATGCCGGATTCTGGTTTATTGAAACCGTAGCAGCAAATGCGGGCTTAACCTTACGTATGGATGCTAAATTTCATGGCTTAATCGCCAGCGGCAATCTCAAAGGCCATTATGTCCAGCGTGACCGCCGCTCCATTTGAGTTTGACATCACCACAGA
>CBFGYT010000049.1:0-8950 GCA_965653065.1 uncultured bacterium
GCGTCTAATGCTTGTTGTGTTGCTTGTAACGCTTGTTCTTTTGAGGCTAATACTTGTTGTGTTGCTTGTAACGCTTGTTCTTTTGACTCTAATGCTTGTTGTGCCCTCTCTAAACGTTGTTGCAAGAGCCTATTATCTTCTTCAGCTTTTTTTAGTTTTTCTTCAAGGTCAGCGTTGGTAGTTACTTCTGGAGTAACCACTTTATCTTCATGCTTCGGTCTTTTGTCTCCTCCGTTTTCGCCATCTTCACGCTTCCGTTTTTTGCCTCCTCCGTTTTCACCATCTTCACGCTTCCGTTTTTTGTCTCCTCCGTTTTCGCCATACTCACCCTGACGATGATGATTTTCTCCCGATACATCCGCCATCAACACATCACTAGCTTCGCTCGTTTCCTCATGTTTAGAGTCTTCTTCTCTACATCTTTCCTTATGAAAGCCTTCTGCTTTCTCTTCGCGTTTGCGTTTTCTGTCTTCTTCTTTGCCTTCTTCCATCATTTGAATACGTTCATCGCGACTTGATGCTTTCGATGATGACCCTGCTCGGCGTTCATCGCGGCTTAATCCTCTGGATGATGATTCTGCTCGATGTTCATCACGACTTGACGATCTATGAGATTCTTTGGACAACAGGTCTTTCTCTTTTCTATCTCTTTGCTTAGTATATTCTCTCTCGTCTAAGTTAAAGTCTAGCTTTTTGATTCGTTCACTTGCTTCGATAAATTTCTGGTATTCCCTCTCATTTGCAAATCCCAGCGAGAGCAGCGCGTGACTCTCGAATGACTTTCTTAACTTTTCTCTAGCGGCATATAATTCTTTATGAGTTTCACTATATCTTGCATGTGGTCTTTTTAGAGCCTGATCAATACGTTTACTTTCTTCGTCTAAACGAATAAAATTTTCCATAGCTTTTTTTTCTACTAACTGTGCGATATCTGCTTTTTTGCTTAATTCATCTAGAAAATCTTCTAATACCTGTATATTATTTACTAGCGAATTTGCCTTATCCGTTAATACTCTTCCTGTTTTTAATTGTGCGGTAATACTTTTAATCGCTTTGTGCCCCGCGCTTCGCAAATCCACTAGTTCTCTATGGATATCTAAATATTTCTTGAATTTCGGTTGTATCAAAAACATCGCTACGACTTCGCCACGTTTTGAATCAAAGTTTTCTACTCCCTCTACACGAATATCTCTTTTCAGGACAATTTCACCTAACTCCCAATATCGCAATATTGAATTTAAGAAAGCTTTTTCTGCGGTTTCTTCTCCAGATGAATAGTTAGCAATAGGAGATTGGCCATTAAAGCGCAGGATCGATCTGTCTTTATATAACACATGTACTTCGATAGAGCTACAGTTCAGATTCAAAAGGACTCCTTCGCGACAATACATCTCTGTTGAGTATCTAATACGAAATTCACGAAATTCACCCTCACTAGTGATCCTCTCTGTTAATCCTTTATGTATTTGCTCCAGATAAGCAGGAAGTCTCTGGTTACCTCTTGGTGTGGGGGTGTACTCTGGTTTTAAATCTGCTTGAACACTGCTGATTGGATAGTCTACTTTTTGTTGAAGATATTTTTGAAAAGTAATTCTTTCTCTTTTATCTTCAGCGGCTTTTAGATAAATCCTTCTCAAAAAAATGGGTAAACTCGCTTGGATGCGCAACAGTATAAATTTATCCTCAATATGGTAGTTACGCTTAGAATAAATCTTACTAATGATTGTTAATAGCATCAGCATCGTTTTATACTGATTCGTTGTTAGCTCAAGTATCTTAATGACATTTTTATCTTTGTCATCTTCTGCTTTTTTATTACGTGGCGAGTTTGCTTCTATTTTTTGCCGATGCTGTTCACAGTACTCCGTCACAGATAAATAATGATAAATAAAATAAAGAGCATCCATCAATCCTATTTTTGCTAAAAATGCTTCTTGTTGTTCAGAATCCAGCTTAAATAGATCGTCGAATATATTGAGAATGTTGCATAAAGGGTTATAAAAGTTCTCATAGAAAATACGAGGCGATTGCGCTAATGGCGATATTGAAGCAGAAGAGCCTTCTTTCCATTGGCGTTTTTTGAAAGACTCTTTTAACCGACTAAAATTAGATTTAAACGCTTCTTTATGCTTCTCCATTATTTACCTCTACTTATATTATTATTTTTGGCTCATCTTTCATAACTATAGCTTGATCAAAGCACTGAGAAGAAGGTTCTTATTTACGCTTCTCGCGACAATTCAATCGAAGAGTTACTTATAATTTAACTGTGCATGCCTAAATTTTAATTATATTTTGCTTTAAACTGCTGTAGGCGCTGAACAATCGCGCTAATAATATACATTTTTGAGTGGGTTTTCAAGAGATTTCGTTTATTTATTTCTCAAACATATCCTTTTTAATGAAAGGAGGCATACCTGAAGCCTTTCTGCCCATTAATTAAACACCTCTTCTCTTTTTTTAGTGTAAGCAACGGCCATCTCAACACGAAAAGCCCTATGCAATCAATAAAATATGTCTTACTAATTTATCGATACCTTGATAAATTTCTGCGGGCCCTTGCCCTAACATATAGGCAGGCGTTGTTACAATATTATGATCACTATCGACAATAATGTCTTCTGCTGTACACACTTCATGCTCAGCACCCATCGCTATTATCTTTTGCGCGGTCGCTTCATCGTCACCAATGGTTAATTGGATTCCTTTGTCGGCAATTTTTGCCGCTAACACCGGAGAAATACAAACAAATCCCAGTGGTTTTTTCGCATCATACATGGCACGTGCGAATTTTAATGTGGCTGCTTCTACCTGACAGTTTTCTCCTGCACTGACAAAATCACATAGATTCATCGCTGCGCCCATACCACCAGGGAAAATAACTGCATCGAAGTCTTCTGCTTTAACTGTCGCAATATCTTTAATGTCACCTCTGGCGATACGCGCAGATTCTACCAACACATTGCGTTTTTCATCGCTTTGTTGCTTAGTTAAATGATTGGTAACTTGCGTTTGCATGATGTTAGGCGCAACACATTGGTATTCCGCGCCATTCATATCAATAGCTAATAACACCAATACGGATTCATGAATTTCAGCACCATCGAATACACCACATCCGGACAGTACCACTGCAATTTTTTTAGCGGGTGAAGGCATAACACGGACTCCTTTTTATCAGTAAGAAATTTCTAAGAGTGATAATATCATACTATATATATTAATGCGAAATCTAATCGTACACAACGAAGAAAAATACTAGTAACAGCACTATTCTCACGATTAAGAAAAAGAACTTTGATCTACCTTGCTTCTTTTCATAATTTAAATGTGTTTTTTACAATATGTTTCTAATTTCTTTCGCATAATAGGTAATAATAAAGTCTGCACCGGCCCGTTTGATTGCCGTTAATACTTCTAATGCGACGGCCATTTCATCAATGGTTCCTTGCGCGGCAGCAGCTTTGAGCATCACATATTCGCCACTGACATGATATGCAGCCAAAGGATAATGGGGAAATTTTTCTTTGATATCGCGAATAATATCTAAATAGGTATGCGCTGGTTTGACCATCAACATATCAGCCCCTTCGGCAATATCTAACTCGGCTTCTTTAAATGCTTCGCAACGATTGGCGTAATCCATTTGATAGGTTTTGCGATTGCCTTCTTTTAAAGTAGTCTCTGCCGCAGCGCGAAAAGGACTATATAACGAAGAGCAGTATTTAACAGCGTAACTTAATATGGGAATATCCGTAAATCCTTCTGCATCTAATGCCTGACGTATTGCTGCCACCATACCATCGATCATGCCACTCGGCGCGATTACATCTGCACCTGCTTTGGCTAAACTCACTGCTTGCTGTTGTAACATTGCTAAAGTCCGATCATTATCAACGTCTTGTCCTGAATTCGTTAAAGCACCGCAATGGCCATGATCAGTGTATTCACAAAAACACAGATCAACCATCACTAAGCAGTCTGGATAATATTCTTTAAAGACGCGTATCGCTTGTTGTACAACACCATTGTCTTGACTGGCAGCGCTGCCTAAGGCGTCCTTGGATTCAGGAATGCCAAATAACATGACCCCTAATAATCCTAGCTCACGCAGCTCTTTTACTTCTTGAACTAACTCATCGCACGACCATTGATAATGCCCCGGCAAACTGGCAATAGGCTCACGACAATTTTCGCCGTGACGCACAAATAAAGGTAATATCAAGTCGTCTTTGCTTAATCGTGTTTCTTGTAATAATCGTCTTAAAGTTGCATTTTGGCGTAACCGTCTAGGTCTTTTGATAAGCTGTTGTGGAATAGGCATAATTTTCTCGAAGCGTTATTATTAAAGTCAAACTTGCTTAATTGTAGCATAAAGTTAACTAAGATACAGTTTTTGACAGTTTTTTATAATGTTTAAGAAAAACTTGTATATACCAAACGCACTTCAAGATGCGAAGTTTAGTTAAGACAGTTAGTAACAGTCATTGCGAGCGCAGCGTGGCAATTCAGAGAATAGCCCGCAGATCTGTGGGCTATTCGTGGATTGCAACAAAGCTTCGCTCCTCGCAATGACGACTTTTATGTTCCGTAGTTTAAACTTCCGTAATATCCATAGAATAGCCTAACATTCCCACCACTTCACCGTTGTTGTCAAAAATAGGATGCTTATGAGATAAATAAGTCCTGACTCCATTGGGAGTATCCAGAGTTTCTTCTATTACGAGCGCTTTTTTACTATCCATGACTTTGTTATCTGCTTCGTCAATTAATCTTGCTTGTTCTTCATTATCAACAATTTCATAAATAGTTTTACCGACAAACTCTTCAACACTATTCAATCCAAATGTTTTGGCTTCATTCAAATTAGCACCCAAATAACGTCCAGTACGTCTGTCCTTCCAGAAGATATGTGGCATGACATCAAATAACAATTGCATTACTTCAGCTTGATTG
This sequence comes from uncultured bacterium, assembly GCA_965653065.1. Taxonomy (GTDB): domain Bacteria; phylum Pseudomonadota; class Gammaproteobacteria; order UBA1113; family UBA1113; genus VFKP01. The sequence continues at coordinate 4,957 of CBFGYT010000049.1, forward strand.
GTGAGATCAGACACTTTACGCATAACTTACTCCTTGACTATAAAAGAATTTATCTTATGCGTGTTAAGCCATAAATGTCATCCGATTATTATACGGATACGATTCGTATATCCCTGGCAAAATGATGAAGATATAATTCTTTATAAAAGCCCGCCTGCTCACTGATTGTACATTAATATGGCAATCATGATGCTTTTATTATATACTACTCACAAATCTAGACTTATTTAAGGATAAAAGTATGGAAATACTTTCCCCCGATGCTTTTAAAGCATTAATTGATGATAAAAATGCGATGGTATTATCAACTAGCCCACAAGGCCCTAAGGTATTACAAAAGCAAAATCGTGACATCGTTAAATTGTTTTATAGAACAAAATGGCTTTCTTCAGATACCTGGTTTCCTAAAGCACTACGCTTTAATTACAATTCACAACGCCTAAGAACGGCGGGATTTCTTGCGCCTGAAATAAAAAAGATATTTTACTACCCAGGTAGTAAGGCACACATCTTAATTTATAATTGTATTCCAGGAAAAGACTTTCGTGAATTAACACAGCATAGCGTACAGTATTTAGAAAAATTACCGCCTTTCTTAGCGTTATTACATGAAAAAGGAATATTTTATCGCGGCATTCATTTGGGAAACTTAATTTTAAGCTTGTATCAAACCATCGCGTTGATTGACATCACAGATGTAAAATCACAAGACACTCCTTTAACATTACAACAACGTGCTAAAAATCTTGCGCATCTTATGCATTATCGTTTGGATAATCGGCTTTTTCAACAATATGGTTATCGTCATTTTTTACAAGAATATGCCGAGCATGCAGCGCTTAATGCAAAAAGCCTTAAAAAGTTACGCAGCTTGATTGCACGACGATTGAAAAGAAAAAGAAGATAATATTAAATTATAAGTACTAACCTTCTCTTAATATCTATCCTACTTTACGATGTTTCTTAACCCATTCTTGCAGAATATCATTTATGCGACTTTGCCAACCCGGCCCAGTCTTTTTAAAGTAATCTACAATTTCTGGACTATACCGTAATGTAACTGAAATTTTGGTGGGCGCTTTTTGTTTGCCACGTTGACCCACATTTCGCTTAGGCAACACTGCAACCAACTCTGCAGGTAATACTTTATCGGCAGAATGCATATTTTGAATATCTTCTTTAGTAAGTTCACGAACTTCGCCTGCTTTATTTGTTAATGCCTTCTTCTTTTGTGCCATAATAACTTACCTCTCTCGCATTTGCTTTACGGAAACTAATAATACGAACACCTTCTTCTATTGGAGTAAAGCAAATAACATGCACTCTTTCGTTCAAATATCCCATTGCAATAAACCGCCGTTCTGGGTACTCATACCGAAGATCTTCAGCATAAATAGCCGTTTCCCACTCAAAATTAGCTGTCAAATCAAAGGGTAAACTTCAAAGCGCCTCATTCTTCTTTGATTTTTGAGGATCAAACTCTATCTTCATATTATATTGTAGTAACAAAAAAATGGCTTGTCAACTGCTTAGCTTCTCTATCCAACATAACTATCCCCCTACTTTTGACAAAGGATTTTGATACATAAACGCTTCTGCTAAATGCATTTCAGTAATCCCATCACTATCCGCTAAATCAGCAATAGTTCTCGCTAATTTCAATACGCGATGATAACTGCGCGCGGACAGTTGCCGTTCTTCTACAATTTTTATCGCTAACTGTTGTAACGACTCTTCTAATTGACAATATTGTTTTAATTCAGCAAGCGTCAATCTCGCATTGGGATGTTGTTGTCGTTGATATTGTTTTTGTCTCGCAGTCATAACGCGCTGTTGCACCGTATCACTGCTTTCAGTTATCTCATTTGAATTTAATAAAATATGCGGCGGTAATTGCTCTACGACAATCCGCATGTCTATTCTATCTAAGAATGGCCCTGATAAGCGTTGATGATAGCGTTGAATTTGCTCGGAACTACAATGGCAGTGTCCTAAAGGATTGCCATATTGCCCACAAGGACACGGATTCATTGCGGCAATTAATTGAAAGCGTGCCGGAAATTCCGCTTGTTGTGCGGCACGTGAAATAATAACGGTGCCCGATTCTAATGGTTCGCGCAATGATTCTAAGACACTGCGTTGAAATTCGGGTAATTCATCTAAAAACAATACGCCTTGATGCGCCAAAGATATTTCACCGGGTTTAGGCGGCGAGCCACCGCCGACTAATGCCACGCTAGACGCTGTATGATGCGGTGCGCGAAACGGTCGATGAAACCATCGTTTTAATCGTTGCGTATAACTTTGTAAACTATAGATTGCAGCGACTTCTAACGCTTCATCTTCTGTCATCGGCGGCAAAATACCACTTAAGCGATGCGCTAACATCGTTTTACCGGTTCCTGGCGGACCTATCATGAGCATACTATGCTCTCCCGCCGCCGCAATTTCTAGCGCACGCCTAGCGTGTGTTTGTCCTTTGATGTCTTGCAGATCTATTTCAGCTTGTATTGTATCTTCTTGTGCAGAAGCAATAATATAAGGTAGCTTTTTATCGGCTTGTGAAAAATGAGCACATACGTCTAACAGATGTGTTGCATGATGTGCCTGCAATTGTTTTACGCATTGCACTTCTTTGGCATTGTCTGTCGGTAAAATTAAAGTTCGATTGGCTTTCTGACAACGGATCGCAAAAGGGACTAAACCAATGGTCTGTCGCAAGGTTCCTGATAATGCCAGTTCGCCCGCAAATTCATAAAGAGAATAATCAGCTTGATATAATTGTTGTGAGGCAATTAAAATACTCATTGCAATGGCTAAGTCATAACGCCCGCCTTCTTTAGGCATATCCGCAGGCGCAAGATTGACTGTAATGCGTCGTGCGGGAAACTCAAAGTGACTATTCATAATAGCGCTACGTACACGCTCTTTACTTTCGCGTACCGCAGCTTCCGGCAAACCTACAATAGAGAATCGCGGTAAGCCCCCGGTAATGTGTGTTTCTACACTAACTTCCGGTGCTTGCACTCCCATTTGTGCGCGCGATAATAGGATGGCTAGAGACATAATTCCCCCTTATATACTCTTCGCGATTTAAACCAAATCGCTATGAGTATATATATTAACGGGGGAGTTCTTCAGTTTAGATCATAATAATAAATGCAATCAATTTTTTTTGTAATTATTCAGTATCGCTATTCACTTTTCTTCTTCTCTTCTTCCAATTCAGCCACTTTATCTGCTAAATCTTCTAATTTCAAACGCGTTTTACTTAATACTTTAACTTGCACATCAAATTCGTCGCGTGTGACTAAATCTAATTTTGAAAAAGCACTTTGTAATACACTGCGAAAGTTTTTTTCTAAATCTTTTTTTAAATCATGCATACTGTCGGGCAATACATCACTTAATTTTTTAGCAATATCATCAAAAATTTTAGAATCGAACATGGTAGCTCCTATTGAAATATGTTTTGTATATGCCCACACTTCAAGATGCGGAGTTAAGTTATCGTATCGTCGGACTGTCATCCTCGCGCACGCGAGGATCCAGTGAAAGAAGCACAATTCGTGGGTCTTCCTGGATCCCCGCGTGCGCGGGGATGACAATTCATAACCATTCTAACTTAACATCGCATTTCGAATAGCGTTTGGTATATACTAAATAATACTTTAGTATAGCATATGATTTAATAAAATTAAGGATACATCATGAAACTCATTACCGCCATTATTAAGCCGTTTAAATTAGACGATGTGCGTGAAGCGTTGGATGCGTTGGATCTGCCCGGCATGACGGTGACTGAAGTCAAAGGATTTGGTCGTCAAAAGGGACATAATGAATTATATCGCGGTGCCGAATATGTTGTCGACTTTTTGCCCAAAATTAAAATAGAACTAGCTATTGCCGATGATATGGTAGATACCGCCATCGATGCCATTAAGGAAAAATTAGCAAATAGCCACATTATTGTAAAAAAGGTATATTTTTGTCT
>CBFGYT010000050.1:0-8914 GCA_965653065.1 uncultured bacterium
TTCGCGCGCGTTTCTACACCACATCGTCCACAATAGCGATGATTTCTATCCCACGTTAAAATCTGATGCGCACGTACTAACAAGCCAAACGCTTGCGGATATAAAGCTTCTAAAGACGCTTTTAATGGCAACCATGCATAGGGCGCTGATAATTGTTCTGGTCCAACGACTTCGACTACCTCAAAAGAAATATCAAAATGCGTGCCTATAGGATAAATAATTTTACTTTCAGTTAACCAAGCAGGTGTTATCGTAAATTCAGGGATCTTATAGGTATTCTCATTTTTCTCTAATAACACGTGGTCACGATAGTAATACAGCTTTTGTGTAACTATTTGTTTTGACATCATCGTTCTCCTTATATATCTTAACAAGGATTATCTTGCACATGACATTTTGTCTCTCGAATTGCAAATAACGCAATAATGGCTGCCATGGCATAACTCATAGGGATCAACAATAACGCATATTGATAATCTTGCACTGAATAGTGTGGCACCCCATTTAACATCGAATGATCCCATCCATAACGTAAGAAAACTCCCACCAACGGTTGAGCAATCGCACCACTGATGACAACTAATAAATTATTGAGGCCCATGGTTGCACCTAAAAAACGATGTGGCGTAATATCGTTAATGACATTAAAACTCAATGATTGTCCTGAAGTTGCCGCACCAAATAAAAATAGTAAAACAAATAGAAATACCACTTGTACGTGAACAAATATAATGAGCAACGTACTGACAATTCCTAATAAAGCACCACTCCATAATGGAATATTACGACTGGCAATGCGCTCCGACCACCATCCGGCTAAAGGACTACCCACCCCCATCCCGATCCAAATCATAGAGCAAGCGGTTGCCGCTAATGCCGTATTCATGTGATAAAATGTTTCTAAAAAAGGAACACCCCATAATGCAGCAAAACAGACGATGGGTAAGAAAATAAAAAAAGCATATATGCCTATTATCCATAATTGCGCATTAGAAAAAATATAGTGAATACGTACACGTGTTGAAATTTTTTCTTTCTCTTTATCTATTTGTGGATGCGCGGCATAATCTCGTACAAATAAATATGCTAATATAGCTAACAGATAGCCGACAATAGATAACCCCATCAAAGTACCGCGCCAACCAAACGCATTCACCAATAATGCGGCAGGGCCTTGCCCTAAGACAGCACCGGTACATCCGAGTAACTCAGTAGCACCAACGACTATAAAAAAATATTTGACGGGAAACCATTGTCTGCCTAAAAATAATAAGCCGACAAAAGCGCACGCCGAGCCTAAGCCGGTTAAAATACGCCCGATGCTTAATAACCAAACATTGTGTGTTAAAGCAATAAAAGTAGTTCCCAGTGCACAAATAAGAATAGCGGTTGTTAACGTAGTGCGTGAACCAAAATGATCAAAGCAATAACCGCCGACTAACTGCATAGAAGAGTAAGAATAATAATACATAGACAAAGCGGTGCCGATGATTAACGCATCCACGCCAAACTCTTTCATAAACGATTGTGTCATCACACTGGGAGAAACTTGTAATGTAAATTCAAAGACTAAAAACAATCCTGCAATGGCGCACACCCACCAACCGTATTTGTTATTCATGCGGCTACCTTTAAGATATCAAATTTAAACGCTATCGCTTGCGAACAATATCGCCAAGACCAGCGCTGTCGTAAATACAGGAATCAAATTATAATAGAAAAGGAATTGTTTTGTCTATAGTGTGCACAAAGCTTATGCTAAAGAAGATTTTTCTTTCTTTTTTCAGTAAAGATGCTTATTGCGCTTGAAGATGCGAACTTAAGTTATGTACGATCGTTGGAATACGTCATTGCGAGAAGCGTAGCTTTGTTGCAATCCAGAATAATGCACAGTTCTATGGGCTATTCGCTGGATTGCCACGCTGCACTCGCAATGACGATGTTTATGTTCCGTAGTTAAATTTCACATCGTGGAGTGTTTCTGGTATATCCCTAGTCAAATTTCTACAACGTAAATTTCACACCAGCCGACACCAAATACATAGAAGGCACTTGCACCAAATCATCATTATCATTGCCCGCTGTAGGAGTAGCGCCATTGGCTTGCACATTAAAGCTAATATGATTTGTTAAGTTATACTCTACACCACCGCCATAAGTAACGCCAAAAGCATCATTCGATCCATTCATCACTGCACCATCAATAGAACCTACGGCATAACCACCATCGATGCGATGATGCATCACTGCGGGCCCTGCTTTAGCAAAAACATCAAATTTATCATTAAGGGGTAGCGTTAATTTAGCATCTACATCAAACATTTCATTATCTTCGCCATGTACAGTACCGATATTAGTATCAAAATCTTGATCCGTGTAATGCGTATAACCCGCTTCTAAACCGAATATAGACACAAATTGCCAACCTAAATTGATGTTATAACCCAAACCATCATCGTTTGTTGTTTTGGAAGAAACATTTGCCGCATTGGGCTCACCCCCATCTACTTTGCTATACCCCAAATTGCCTTCCACATAAGGTCCGGTAGGAACACCCGCGTATAGCGTGGCCATGCTAGTGACTAAAATGGCAGCAGAAATAAGTTGTCTATAGTTTTTCATCATCAGAATCCTTCGTCGTTATTTATGGAACACGAATGATAAGATGTTTTTGTGTATAAAGCAACCGAGCGGTGGATCTAAAAAGCAGATATGCGTGTATTCAGGAAAAGCGTTTTATAGTTATTTGAGCAAATAAAAAGGGTGGTAAGCCACCACCCTTTTCACTTGCCCCGAACATCCTGTTCTATCATCCATGAATGTTCATCCTCATGCTCACTCCTTAAGCATAATAAGAGTAGACCAACCGGTAGCATTGTTCAAGGCGAAGATTCGTTAGGCAGGATTTTGCTCGATACTATAAATTGTTATTATTCAATAATTTGCGGTAAATATGTTCTTTAAAAATACGGTTTGTTACTGCTTTTTTAAGAAATTTCGTACAAAATTTTTCTTATAAAAAGCGCTGAAAATGCATTTAATCCTTTATCTATCTTATTATTTTCTACGCAAGTTATTTTTTATAACTTGACTTTTTCTGCATTGTTATATATAATTTATATATAATATATTAACATTATATGGTTTGCCAATGTCTAAAACATTAGTCGATATTCCAACAGAATTAATGACGCAATTGGATCATATTGCACAACAAAAGCATGTCCCACGTGCAGTATTGATCCGTGCAGCGATTAGTGCATGGCTTGGTCAACAAACACAAACTTCCCCCTCATCGGCATTTGGCCTACTCAAAGATAAGTTCAAAGGGGATAGTGTACAATGGCAACGGAAATTACGCGACGAATGGCAATGAAAGGTCTATTTGATAGCAACATCTTGATAGATTATCTAAGAGGCATCAAAGAGGCTGCCAAAGAAATAGAGCGCTTCAAAGAAAAATATATCAGTATTGTTAGCTACATAGAAGTTTTAGTGGGAGCATCACAAGAAGATATTACGTTATTAGAATCAATTAAAGCATTTTTGAATTCTTTTACTCTGGTGAATGTCACTTTGCCTATTGTTGATCTGACTGTTATAGCACGTAAGACTTATAAGTTAAAATTGCCTGATGCGATTATTTTAGCAAGCGCACATTCTCTATCCGCTTTACTCATCACCCGAAATAGCAAAGACTTTCCACAGGATGATCCCAGCGTGCGTATTCCTTATTAACTCGTCGCTTTTTGCCAAAACATAATTTCTATACGACGATTAAAGTATTCACCATACGCAGTATCTTGATCGGCAATCGCCTCTTGATGATTCATGCCATAAAAATTCATAGTGTCCAGCGGTTTGCCGTGCGTCCAAAAGTATGTCATTACCGATTGCGCTTGCAATTTAGTTAACGCCAGCGAATGTTGTAATGTCCCTGTCGTATCTCCATGTGCCGAAATATTCATATGCACATCGCCATAAGTATTAATAAAGGTTAATGTATCTTCTAAAATAGGTAAGCTTGCATACGTTAAATTGGCTTCATTTGGATAAAATAATTTATCGGAAGGAATGGTAATTTCAATGATATCGCCTAAAGCAATCACCCGCACACCATCGCGCGTTAAGCGATCATATTGTGCTTGTTGTTTTTGAAACGCAGTGATAACGCCAATACTCGCACCCACACCAGCACCAATCACTCCACCGGCTAAAACATTCGTTCCTGCTGCCGTCGCAATACCCGCACCCGTCACCCCGCCTATCACGGTTCCACCAATAGCGCCTGCGGCAATACGATTACCAGGACCCGGTTGTTGGTTGGTAGAATAACTATTCACCGCTTTACTGTGCGGACTGCACGCGGATAATCCTAAAGACAATAGAATATAGGCAAATAATATACAGGCCGATTTCAACATGAGCTTAATGATCCTTTATTCGCGAAAAATCATAATGATACCTATGACTATATCAATAAATAAAGGATAAGACTAGATTTAGCTTTTGGGATTAGAATAACCAATAGTCAACCTAATTTCGATTAGCAATAATCTCATAGAACGTGGGTAAAATAGAGATTAGCAACATAATTCTGATACCCCACTGGAGATACTGATTATTTCTTGCTTGAACAAAGCGAGCGCCTACCAATGCGCCAGATAGCGAACCTATCCCCATAATAAAAGCGATTGTAAAATCAACTTTACCGCCCAGTAAAAACCATAACAACGCAGATAAATTGCCGATAAAATTAAGTGGTTTTGCCAACATGATAGATTGATATATTGGCAATAATAAGCATGAAGAAATTAAAATAGCCCAAATAGATCCTGTTGCTGGACCAAAAAAACCATTATAGAAGCCAACGATTAGACCAAAATACATATAAAATTTAAATTTAGGCATCGCTTCTTGGCGATGTTTGAATTTTGATTTCGGAAATAAATAATATATAAAAACGAGCGCCAGTAGACAGGGAACAATATGGTCTAAATATTTTCCGGGAATAAATTGCAAAATGATAGTGCCGATGCTAGAGCCAATGAAAGTAAATAATACGCCCATCCCTAACTGTTCAATAGGCAATTCTCTTCTTCGCAGGAATTGATACGATGCTGTTATTTCTGTAATTGCAGCCTGTAATTTATTTGTTCCTAATGCGGTGACGGGATCAAAGCCAGCTAAAAGTAAGCTAGGAACGGTGATTAATCCCCCGCCACCTGATATTGTATCTATAGTACCGGCAATAAATGCCATACTACAAAGAAATACATAATGTGAAATTTGCATAATTCAAAAATACCATAGTTAGAAAAATCCAAGACCTCCTATGGCGTTAATAACTATAGTTGCTATCAATTTATAAAATATATAGCCAGTCGCCACATTGGCAATTACAATCAAGTAAAAACTATCGATAACACTTGTGCCGCTATTCAATGGATATTGCAGTAGTAACACATTAATGCTCGCAAATATAAAAAGATACGCTACGGCTAATAACAATGACGAAAATAAAAGACTGCCTGCCAATAACAACACAATAGCACAGAGCAACACGACCACCGCTGGCACGAGCAGATCGGCAAAACGATTTATCAATTGCTTTGCATCTACCGCGATTTTTTCAATACGTAAAACAGCATAAATTAAACCACAGGCCACTGCCAACCCTAACGCAGTTAATACCAATGGCTTTAAAAATCCTACTAAAAAAGCGGAGCGTAAGCCTAATTTACAAAACCAAATAAAACAATACACCGCTGACAAGAATGCGATTAAACTGGTCGTAATGACGGCATTAGATAGTTGTGTGCTTTGAGATAGTGTCATTGTACGATAGGGATGTGCCAAAGCATTTAAAGCATAAGATAGATATTGTTTACTGTTTTGCTTTATGGTTTGTACTTTTTCACTGTTAAGAAATTTATTCCATTGTTCGGCGCGAGTATTGCTTTTATCCGTTCCTTGTTGATTTTGCGTCAGCATTTCATTGTCTGCGTTGTTCATATCCATCCTAGTCTCCTTAAACTTAAGATTTCCCATTATACCATAGAATAACCTTATGGCAATATACAAACATTCATTTAGGAGTCACTTGTTGATTGATACGATACGAAGGAGCATCCTTGCGTAAGGTGTTATCCTGAGGGTAACGAAGGATCTCGGAGGTAAGCAACAAGATCCTTCGCTACCCTCAGGAGGACAAGCTATGTTCGGAATGACGGCCTAAAAGGTCTGCAACTTATTGACCATTGCTATTCTGCTCCTTATTGATTAAAATACAAAAAATGTTTAAATAATTATCATCACCATGCAAATTAAATATAAACCGTTTTACTCTTTATCTATCGATGAATTATACAGTCTATTGCAATTACGCTTTGCCGTATTTGTCATGGAACAACAGTGTTTTTATAATGACTTAGACGATATCGATAAAGAAGCCGTGCATTTATTAGCGTATAGAGATGGCTCAACTGAATTAATTGGCACCGCACGTGTTTATCTTACCGATAATAATACCACAGCGCACTTTGGTCGACTCTGTTTAGCACAAACTGAGCGCGGCAATAAGCAAGGCGCATTGTTGTTAACGAACTTATTAGACTACATTCATAAAGCACATGCAGATAAACCGTTGGTCATTTCAGCACAATATTGGTTACATGATTTTTACCACCGCGCAGGGTTTATTGCTGAAGGCGAAGTGTATGATGAAGCGGGGATTGATCATATTAAAATGGTTAGAGAGAAGGTTTTATTTTGAAGGTCTTTTAATATAACTCTATTACACTTCGAGATGTGCGATTTTACTCAGAAAATGAACGCCGTCATTGCGAGCTTGTGAAGTTCCGAGACTCATCACTTCTCTCTCGGCAATGTAGCCAATTTTCTATATAACTTAGTCACGTCATTAAAATAATTTTTAAACAGCTCTGCCGTTTCTTGTAAACTACTTAATAGTTCTTCTTTTCCTTTTTGCAATACTGTATCATGATGTTTTTCAAATGCCATCAATCCTTGCCGCAATTGCATTTTTAAATCACTAATAATCTTTTGATCTAATGCCAGCAAGTTATCTAACAACTTATGATAATGCTGATAACATAATGGCAGCGCTATCTTTTCTTTTAAAATAATTTGTATATCATCTAGCAGCACGACAATAATATGCGCACTATGTTCATACTCTTCGCTTTCTTTTAAAATATCGTATTGCTTTTGTAGCGCACTCATGTCTTCTGTCAAGCTACACATAGAAGCAACCACAGACCATAAGTTTGGTAAGCGATTAAATAACTCTTGCAAATAAGAGTGGAGGAAAATGTTGTGCGCATCGGCAGTTACTTGCATTTTATATAAGATCAACTCTTCCGCTTTATCAGACCAGTTCGCTGTCACCAAGGGGTAAAAAGCAAATAGATTTCGCAACGTATTTTCCATTTCTACGAGTAGATATAACTTTTGCGTCCATAGTTGCCAAAATTCTTTCACTGTCATAAATCGATATTGCCCATCGACGGGTGCTACTCCCCAAGCATGGTGGAAATGCAATTTTTCAACTCGCCCAATTTGATACATAGACAACATCGACTGTATAATAGTATCTTTGTGATGATCCATTTGTTCATATTCTGCAGTAGCATCTAGGCCGGTTTGATTTAATAAAGTAACGGGGCCGCCGTAATGTAAATGAATAAACTTACTGATATCATAGACATTGTCATTGATAACAATCCAATATCCTAGATCAGCATGATTGTGTATTACAATGTCTGAAATAGGAATTAATTTATTCTGCTCATCTTCCGCAGGGAAAACCGGTAGAACATGCATATCACAACGCCGTTTAGCGCGTATCGCTGCTAAAAAGTTATCCGCGCCGATTTGGTTTTCTTCTGCGTTGTAAGAATCGCGTACTATCTCATCTAACGTATTAAAGATATTTTTTACAAAATACGGCGTGCCACAAATATAGAAATCACCTTCTTTGCCATCATCTTGGCGCGATCGTAATAGTTCCCACAGCAACGTAGTATTTTTCTCTTCTTTTAACATCGTCAAGAATTTTGGCACAATATTTTTAAGGGGTTCTTTTTTATTAAAAACAACTACTGTTAACGAACTAGCGGATAGCCATTGTTTAATAGCTATGACTCGTTTATCAGAGAAAAAGTCACTTAAGGCTATAAACAAATAAACTTCTTTATTCTTTTCCTGTCCTAAAACATCGTTGATAATAGTAATCAGCGGCGCGACACCTTCATCCGCAGCTAACACCACCAAAGGAGTCTCTTTTTTGTAGACGTTAAATCGCACCGCATGTTCTACTGATAAATAAAATTGCTTTTGATCTTTTTTATCATAATTGATCTCTTGTGCGTTACGCTGTAGAGAAGCGATAGAATAAGCACTTTTATTATTTTCAAAAGAATAGGTAGGGCGACAAACATTGTGCGACAACCATTTGCTAATATTTTCAGGACGCCATTCTTCTGCATAGATAAAGCGTTGTATATTATACGGTGTTTCTTCTTTTATGATTTTTAACACTTCTAGCAAACTCAAGTTCAATGCATTCTCTTGCATTAAAAGCGAACTTACTTTTTCTAACTTAGTTAACGCGTAAATGTCTTGTAAGCTGTCTTTGCTTAACGGATATAGCTTTGCTAACTGTAAAAATCTTTTTATAGATATGAATTCTTCTACATCGTCATACTCGCCAAATCGCTTTATCCAGTCTCGCCAATAAGCAGCTAAGTAAATCGGGTGTTCTTCGGGTACGTCAAAGAGAGCAATTAATTCTTTGACGATAGAGTCCGCATTCAAAACTAACACATCCAGATAATCCCCTTTGCGCCATTTCTTTTTTGATGAATATCGCTTAATCCAACGCATTCACACT
>CBFGYT010000051.1:0-8903 GCA_965653065.1 uncultured bacterium
GCCTCGAATTTGGACGCATTTTCCCTAGCTTCCCTCATTTTTCGTTTCGACAAATCAAATGCCAACAGACCCTAGTTTTTCGCGACAAATTTTGTTATTCTGATCGCCATTAATGGGCAAAGTGCCTGATGGAGAATAAACGGAATGGCCAAACAAAAAGAATCTAAATTAATTGTAGGCTTAGATATTGGTACGACTAAGATTGTAGCGATTGTGGGCGAAATAACCGCACAAGGCACGATCGAAGTGATTGGTTTTGGTACAGCGCCGTCGCGCGGTTTAAAGCGTGGCGTAGTGGTTAATATAGAAGCAACTGTGGATTCTATACAACGCGCGGTCGAAGAAGCAGAATTAATGGCCGGTTGTAAAGTCAACGCGGTGTTCGTCGGTATTGCCGGCAGTCATATCCGTAGTATGAATTCCCATGGCATCGTTGCCATTCGCAGTCGCGAAGTGATGTCTTCCGATATTGAGCGCGTTATCGATGCCGCTAAAGCAGTAGCAATTCCTGCCGATCAACAAATCATTCATGTATTACCACAAGAATTTATCATCGACAATCAAGAAGGCATTCGCGAACCGATTGGCATGTCCGGTGTGCGTTTAGAATCGCGCGTGCATATGGTCACAGGGTCTGTTTCTGCAGCGCAGAATATTGTGAAATGTGTGCGTCGCTGCCGTTTAGAAGTGGCTGATATTATTTTGGAGCAATTGGCTTCTAGCGATGCGGTGTTAACGGAAGATGAAAGAGAATTAGGTGTTTGCTTGATCGATATCGGCGGTGGTACGACCGATATGGCAATTTTCAGTGATGGCGCGATTCGTTATACCGCGGTGATCCCGATTGCAGGCGATCAAGTCACGAATGATATTGCGCTTGCATTGCGTACGCCAACAAAAGCAGCCGAAGCCATTAAAATTAAATACGGTTGTGCAATGGCAAGTTTTGCCAATACCAATGATTTGATTGAGGTGCCTACCGTAGGTGAGCGAGGTGGGCGTCATTTATCGCGTCGTCATTTAGCTGAAGTGATAGAACCACGCTATGATGAAATCTTTGCGTTGCTTCAAGCGGAATTGCGTCGCAGTGGATTAGAGCATTTAATGGCGGCAGGTATTGTGTTGACTGGCGGCGGCGCTAAATTACAAGGTGTGATTGAATTAGCCGAATCCATTTTCCAAGTACCCGTACGCTTAGGCTTACCACAAAATATCAGTGGCTTACCTGATGTTACACACAATCCTATGTATGCAACCAGTGTAGGATTATTATTACATGGCCATAGACGACAATTATTAGGGCAAAATGAGATGAATAGTGCAGTGAATCCTGGCACGATGTGGTCTCGCATGCGCCAATGGTTTCAAGGTAACTTATAAGAGTGGAATAACGCCATTTCCACCATTAAAACTAAATGAAAGGAGAAAGAATAAAATGTTTGCAACTGATCATCAAAAAGTACACGGTGCAATTATACGCGTTATTGGTGTTGGCGGTGGCGGCGGTAATGCCGTTAAATCCATGTTAGATAGTCGTTTAGATGGAGTAGAATTTGCATGTGCGAATACGGATGCACAAGCGTTATTAGACTGTCAGACGCAAACCATACAATTGGGTGATGAAATCACCAAAGGGTTAGGTGCGGGTGCGGATCCTTCTATTGGACGTCAAGCCGCTGAAGAAGACAGTGAACGTATTCGTGAATTTTTAGCAGATTCCGATTTAGTCTTTATTACTGCGGGTATGGGGGGTGGTACCGGTACGGGTGCAGCGCCAGTGATCGCGCGTATTGCTAAAGAAATGGGAATTTTAACGGTGGCTGTGGTGACACGTCCGTTTGCATTTGAAGGCAAACAACGTGCGCAAATCGCCGAAGAAGGCATCCAACAATTATATCCCAATGTCGATTCTCTTATTATTATTCCAAACAATAAGTTACTAACCGTGTTAGGAAAAAATATGACGTTGCTCAATGCGTTTAAAGCAGCGAATAATGTATTATTAGGCGCGGTGCAAGGGATCTCTGAATTGATTACCAAACCAGGATTAATCAACGTAGACTTTGCCGACGTGCGTACGGTGATGTCTGCCAATGGTATGGCGATGATGGGAACGGGTGTAGGCTCAGGCGATAATCGTGCTAGACAAGCCGCGGAAGCAGCGATCTCCAGTCCATTGTTAGAAGACATTCATTTACAAGGTGCCAAAGGCGTGTTGGTCAATATTACCGCTGGCATGGATATGTCAATTGGTGAATTTGAAGAAGTGGGCGAAGCGGTTAAAGACTTTACCTGTGAAAATGCCACTGTAGTTGTGGGTACTGTAATCGATCCAGAAATGAAAGATGAAATGCGCGTTACCTTAGTGGTTACGGGCTTAGGTAGTATGCGCGATGATCGCAATCCTTCTGGCATGGATTTACGCGGCCATTTAGCACACGGCGCTAATAACCCCAATGTCAATTACTATCAACATTTACGCAATGATGGTAGTGTCGATTATCATCGTTTAGATCGTCCCGCGGTATTACGCCAAAAAACAGCGGCGTTTAATAATGCGAATCCAAACGCAGGGGCAGGGTTTAATTCCAATCCAAATGCAGCGCGTAGATCCACACCACAACAATCTCAGCACACCCCTAAACAAGACTCTACTCGCGATGCTGCAGATTATTTAGATATTCCTGCTTTCTTACGTAAGCAAGAAGAAGTGAATTAAAGTTATTTCCAGCCATTATGAAATTTGTTCATAATGGCTGGAGATTTTTTCTTTTGGTATATACTCAATACACTTCAAAATGCGAAGTTCGGTTATTATATCTACGTACCGTCATCCCCGCGCACGCGGGGATCCAGAGAATAACCCACGATTTGTGCACCTTTCACTGGATCCCCGCGTACGCAATGACGACTTTCATGTTCTGTGGCTAAACCCCGCGTCTTTCGAAATGCGAAATTAAGTTCAGTATTTTTCTTAAGCTGTCATTTTTAAAATAAGCCATTAAAAAGAGATAATTGCTATAAATTTGAATTATTTGGCAAAAATATGGTATGATAGCCATAATAAGAATAGTCAATGCAAGAGAGCATATTAATGATACAACAAAGAACATTAAAGCACATTATTCGTGCAACAGGTGTTGGTTTACATACAGGAAAGAAGATTTATTTAACCCTAAGACCAGCCCCAGTTAACACCGGTATCATTTTTATTCGCACCGATTTAGACCCAGTGGTCACTTTTCCCGCTAAAGCCGATAGAGTGGGGGATACGATGTTGGCCACGAGCTTGGTGGAAGGCAAAGAGCGTATTTCAACCATAGAACACTTAATGTCCGCCTTAGCAGGCTTAGGCATCGATAATGCTTATGTCGAAGTGACGGCGCCAGAATTACCTATTATGGATGGCAGTTCGGCACCGTTCGTATTTTTAATTCAATCTGCGGGTATCGAATTGCAAAATGCAGCGAAGAAATTTATTCGCATTAAAGAAAAAGTGTTTATTGAAGAAGGGCAGCGTGGTGGCAAAGACTATAAATATGCGAGCTTAGAGCCTTTCGATGGCTTTCGTGTCGATTTTGAAATTGAATATCAACATCCATTATTTAAACCACAAGATCAAATTATTTCGATTGATTTTTCGCAAAATTCTTACAGCAAAGAAATTAGCCGTGCACGTACGTATGGTTTTATTTCTGATTATGAATATTTGCGTTCTAAAAATTTAGCCTTAGGTGGCAGTTTAGAAAATGCGGTCGTCGTCGATGAATATCGCGTATTGAATGAAGATGGCTTACGCTATCGTGATGAATTTGTGCGCCACAAAGCGTTAGACGCGATTGGCGATTTATATCTACTCGGCGCTAATTTACTCGGCGCTTTTCGTGGCTTTAAATCGGGCCACGGTCTTAATAATCTATTAGTGCGCAAATTACTGCAGCAGACTTCTGCTTGGGAAATTGTTACTTTTGAAGATAAACAACGTGCTGCTGGCATTGTGCCACCGCATTGGTTGGGCGAAGCTGATTTAGTAACTGCAATGTCTTAATAAATCAAAGCGATTTCTACAAAGAGCTCTTGTATTCGGACTAAATTCAGTCTATAATTAGTCTTATGTTGCTACCATTGAGAATTTACCTTATGAGATATTCTACTCAAATCAAACCAATTAGTTATCTAAAAAGTCATGCTGCAGAGATAGTCAAAGAATTAACACAGACGCGGCAACCGATGTTAATTACTCAAAATGGAGAAGCAAAATTAATTGTTATGGATATTAGTTCTTATGAAGCACAAGAAGAACAATTAGCGTTACTTAAGATTTTAGCATTAGGTCAGCATGAAATTGAACAAGGCCGTATTCGCAAAGCGAGTGATGTATTCGCCGATTTGGATAAGAAAGATCAATCTTGAAGCAAACTATTTTTTTCTTACAATCTGCAGAAGATGATTTGCTAGAGTTAAGGTCTTATTTAATAAAAGAGTTTAATCAAAAAGCATGGTTTAGTTCTTATCAGAAAATAAAAAAAGCTATTGAAACACTGACGTTATTTCCATTGCGTGGAGCAATAGTAGAAGAGTTAGTTTCATTGGGATTAAATCAATATAGACAAATTCTTGTTGATATGAATCGGATTATTTATGAAATAAAAATCATTTCAGCAGATATACAGTATATTTATATTCATCTTATTTGTGATGTTAGAAAAGATTTATCATCATTATTGAAGAAACGATTGTTAGCAGAGCCAAGAAAAGAATATGTATAACTAATCTTAACTTATATAGCATTTATCGGTAAATCTAAGTGTACTTAAGCATATGTTACCGTGCCAGTAAGCAATTTCTTTCTTCTTTTTATTTTTCACTATTTTAAAACCCATATGAAAAATAGTCAGAATGCCGTTTAGATGATTAAACTGTAAAAAAATGAGTACTCCGTTATTATACGGATTGTTAGAGTAGTTAAAGTGATTTATTCTTTTAAATTCTATAGGAGAAATGGCTAACTCGCACAGTCTTAAGGATATTTACTATGAATCAACGAGTCGAAAATAAGTTTATCATTGTGCTTATTCTGTCTATGCTATTTATGGCGCAGAGTAGCTTAGATTTATATTTGCCGTCTTTTCCCAGTATGAAAGCCTACTTTAATGTTTCATCGGCCTATATCCAAGCGTCTCTCACGGTATTTTTGATTTCATATGCGTTTTCGCAAGTGATGTATGGGCCTTTGTCGGATCAATACGGTCGCAAAATTATTTTAATCATTGGCGCCTTGATATTTATCGGTGGAAGTCTTGTGTGCGCCACTGCGCATAACATAGGAGTTTTCTTGCTAGGACGTTGTATTCAAGGTGCAGGCATTGGCTCGGCTAATGTGCTCTCCAGAATCGTTTTACGAGATGTGTATTCTGGCCCAGAGCTTTTAAAGAAAGCATCGTTATTAACCATGACATGGGCGTTATCGCCTATTATTGCGCCGGTGATAGGTGCTTATTTACAAACTGGATTTGGTTGGCGCAGCAATTTTACTTACATGGCGGTGACTGGAGCCATCTTTATGCTGTCTATGTATTTCTTTCTCCCCGAAACTTTAGAGAAGGCTAAGCGACGTCGACTGGATCTGAAAGAGATCAAAACTATTTATTTTTCATTTGCAAAAAATATCAAGTTCCTGAATGGCAGTATTGGTGCGGCTATTATATTCAGCGCCATGCTGGCGATTAACAGCTTATCTCCTTTTATCTATCATCAAGTTTTTTATTTTAGCTCTATCCAATTTGGATGGATAACTTTTGCATTTTGCTCTGGATTTTTATTAGGCTCGATTAATGCCCCTAAAATTGCTAAGCGAGTGTCTTTAAGTAATATGGCACTGTATGGTTTTATCGCGGTGTTATTGTTGTTTATTATCAATCTGTTCTTTATGCAAAACGCCTATGCTTTTACGGCCATGCTTTTTGTAGTGACATTTCTTTCAGGCGTTATTTCGCCGCAATGTGTTGCTAATAGCATGTCATCGGTTTCATCAAACATAGGGTTTGCGGGTGCATTATTTGGCTTTATTGTCTTTACCATTGGCTTTATGGTGACTACGCTGATTGCTAAAATAGGAACGCCGTCTGTTATTTTATTGATTAGCTTATTGGTCGGACAAATCTTCTTGTTGTTTGTATGGCTTAAAAAGATCACGCGGCAACAAGATAAAAAAATCGATGAAATCTCACCTCAAGTACGGTAATACGTGTCATTTAGATTGTGTTAGCATTTTAGATAAAACTAAAGCGTACTACTGATAACCTCAATGCACATTTTACGCGCCAAAATAATTAAAACATAAATTTTCTAATTTTATATGTTGAAAAGCGGCATAGTATGCTGTATTCTGCATAAAATAGCATTTAAAAATTAAGACGATAGCTAATTTTTAATAAATTTCACATATCCAGGATGGATTTAGCCATTCATAGCAATGCTATAAACAATCGCACCATGTGTTGACATTCGTCAACACATGGCATATACTTACTTCATAAATTTGGATTTAAAATGGCACCAAGACCAAAACATCCGCATAAAGAAATTGAGAAAGCCATCCAATATGCAGAAGAAAATGGTTGGCACTATGTTAAAAGTGGCGATTCAGCGCATGCATGGGGGAGGTTAAGATGTTTTCTCTCATCTAGAGAGGGGTGTCAGATGTCAATATGGTCAACCCCTAAGAATCCAGAAAATCATGCGCGACAAATTATTCGTTGTATTGGTGGTTGCCCCCATAAAGAGGATAAGTAAAATGATTAAATTGGTTAAAAAACAATATCAATTTACCTTGGTATTATCTGAGGTGAATGAAGTCACAAGCGATTTAGAAGATGCTTTGTATGAAGCGGGATGTGATGACATGCTTATCAATAGCCGTAATGGTGTTATTTATTTAGACGTAGATAGAGGAGGCGCTAATTTTGAGGAAGCAGTATTAAGCGCTATTCATCATGTTTTTAATGCAAAAATCAACACAAAAATAAGTAGTATAGAGCCATCTCATTTAGTCACGCTATCTGATATTGCTCGTCGCAGCGATGTGGAAAGGCAAGCGATACATATGTATATCTCCGGTGAACGTGGTCCAGGAGGGTTTCCAGGCCCGGTTTTAAAAGTAGAAGACAAATCACCGTTATGGTTATGGAGCGATGTTGCTCGTTGGTTATATAAAAATGGCAAAAATATTTCTGCAGAAGAATATGATATTGCTTTATGCATTGAAGCTTTCAATGCTGCATTAACCTCTTTAGATGAATCTTTCTTTAAAAGAGAAATGCAGCTAAGAGAAAAAATATTGCGAAAAGCAGCGTAGTCAACTTATCTGAACTTATTTTTTAATTAAACAAGTAAATTAGGCACAAAACATGAAGCATCTTATTTTATATTCATTTAGACGTTGTCCTTATGCCATGCGTGCACGTATGGCACTGCGATATGCTGAAATTATTTACCAACATCGTGAAATTAGTTTGAAAAATAAGCCTAAAAGCTTACTGCAATATTCTCCTAAAGGGACGGTACCTGTTTTAGTATTGCCGGATGGAAAAGTGATTGATGAAAGTATTGATATTATGCGTTGGGCACTGGCTAAGCACGATAAAGCGAATTGGCTGGCGAATGAGCGTATAGCCAATGTACTCATTGCAGAAAATGATGCACTATTTAAGCCAATATTGGATCGATATAAATATGCTAAAACCGATGAAGATAAAGCACATTATTGGCAACAAGCACAAGACTTTTTAAATAAGTTAGAAAATCGTTTGCAATCGCAGTCATTTTTATGTAGCGAGAGTCTGAGTTTAGCCGATGTGGCTATTTTTCCTTTCATTCGTCAATTTGCGCTTGTCGATAAAGTATGGTTTGCTGCAGCGCCATTGCCTAGACTGCAGCAATGGTTAGATTACTTTTTAACATCCTCCTTATTTGAGCAAGTGATGCAAAAGCATGATTTATGGCAGGATGAAAATGGATGACAAGCAGCGACGACTTGTTGGTTCACAACCAATTTTTCGATGTAAAAAGTTCATATTAGTTTTCCGACTATTATAGAATCCACTTGAAAAATAGTCAGAATACGCTGAACGAGTGATATGTAAAAAAGTATAAATCCCTTGCTTTTCTGATTGAAAATAGCGCATAGAATCAAAGTGTTCTCGCTAAGGTATTGATATTTAATAGGTTTTATAATTACTGTAGAAATGAACCTATGTGAACCTATTTTAGGTTCATAACCTAAATATAGGTTATGAACCAATTTTACGATATGAAAAGTTCATATCAAGATGGATAAGAAGCAATAGATGTCATTTAAAGTTTATTTTTTCTGAATAAGGTAAGAATTATACTCTTTAACTCTTTGACTTAAGATAAAACTCTCCCCACTCACGGAGAGATTCTAAACATTTCTCTAACCTTCTTCCCAATGGCGTCAGTGAGTATTCTACTTTAAGAGGAATTTGCTCATACACTTCACGATGAATAATACCGTCATGTTCTAACTCTTTAAGTTGTAATGTGAGCATTCGTCGATTAATTGGGGGTATAGATCGTTCTAAGGCATTAAACCTAACGGGGCCATCTAACAATCTATATAAAATGACACTTTTCCATTTGCCGCTAAAAACAGCGGATGCTGCTTCAATGGCACAGGTGTTACGAACATCTTGCATAAGGGGGCTCCTTCAATACGGTAACAAACTTGTAACCACGTACAATTGTGTACGTATTTTTAAATTTGATATCCTATATTATACTACATTCATGCAAAAAATGTGGCCATTTTTACATTAAGCATACTATAAGAGAATCATCAATTGAGAGGGTATTTATGAATAGTGAAGAAGTTATTATATTCG
>CBFGYT010000052.1:0-8555 GCA_965653065.1 uncultured bacterium
AGAAAACAGTCATTTATTATTGCATCCCGTAGTTGGTATGACGAAACCAGGCGATGTTGATCACTATACGCGTGTCCGTTGTTATCAAAAAGTATTGCAACATTATCCGCATGGAAAAATTGCTTTAAGTTTATTGCCTTTAGCGATGCGTATGGCAGGGCCTAGAGAAGCGTTGTGGCATGCACTCATTCGCAAAAACTATGGCTGTACGCATTTTATCGTCGGGCGCGATCATGCGGGCCCAGGTAACAATAGTGCAGGCAAACCTTTTTACGATCCTTATGCGGCACAAGCAGTAGTAAAACAATATGAAAATGAAATTGGAGTTAAAATATTAACTTTCCCAGAAATGGTGTATAGTAAAGAAAGACAAACCTATGTTCCCTCTTCTGAATTAAAACCACAAGAAACAGCATTAACCATTTCGGGCACGCAATTTCGTAAAGCGTTAGTTGAGCATACGCCTATTCCAACATGGTTTTCTTTTCCTGATGTGGTGGCAGAGTTACGCCGTAGTTATAAACCACTAGCCAAACAAGGCGTTACGTTATTTTTCACAGGTCTTTCTGGCGCGGGTAAAAGTACCATTGCTAATGCGTTACAAGCAAAATTAATGGAAACAGCAGAGCATACGTTGGTGATGTTAGATGGCGATATCATACGACGCGAATTAGCCAGCGAATTAGGGTTTAGTGAAGAAGATAGAAATACCAATATTCGTCGCTTAGGATATGTTGCTTCTTTAATTACAGAATTAGGCGGCATTGCGATTTGTGCGGCGATCGCACCGTATGAAAAAATTCGCCAAGAAATTCGCGATAAAATAACGTCGAAAGGTGGCTATTTTGAAATTTATGTGGCAACACCATTGGCTGTTTGTGAGCAACGCGATCCTAAAGGATTGTATGTCAATGCACGTGCTGGAAAAATTCCACAATTTACGGGCATTAGCGCACCTTATGAAGTGCCTGCGGCGGCCGATATCGTGATAGATACAACGAAAACTTCTGTCGAAGAAGCCGTTGCGGTTATTTTACAAACGCTATTAAAAGAAGGCTATTTACAGGAACATAAAATAGTGGAACAATCATTGGAAGTTGTTTAGATAGAAATATATATTGTTCGCCATTCGAAATGCGAACTTAAGTTAGCATTGTTGTATATTGTCATCCCCGCGTGCGCGAGGATGACTGCACGTGGATACGATAGTGTTACTTCGCATTTTGAAGTGTAATGGGTATAGACTGCCCATATTCCACAGTATAACGGAGATAGACATGAAAAAAGAATCACATTTACGCAGTTTAACCAAGGCCGTCAGCTGGCGTATCTTTGGTACTTTAACGACGATGGCGGTTAGCTATGTTATTACGGGAAAAGCCAGTACTGCATTATTTATAGGACTGTCTGAGTTTGTGTTAAAAATAGGGATATTCTATGTGCATGAGCGCGTATGGCATATTATTCCCTTAGGGTTACCTAAACAAACTAGAGAAGCGTAGTCCCTTATAAGTTTTAATAAATGTATTGCGTATATTTAGACGCATGCCATCTTTTGAGGGTTTTAGTGATAATGCTTTCTTTTCTAATAAATGCCAAGATAATATCGCACAGAGTAATGCTAAACTTGTACAGATTAATAAATATAATCCTATTGCCATCTTAGGATAAAAATGAGCAATGGTTTGTTGTACAGGGAAAGCATAGATATAAATTCCATAAGAGTAATCGCCTGTCGCTATGAGACGATTGCACCAAGGACTATAAGTAAAACCAAAAGCGAGAATAGTAATAGGTAATAGTATCCAAGCAGCAAATGTCAGAATAGAAGGCCACGCCTCTAGACAAAATAATACACCAACCGCCAGTAAAACGACAGATAAAGATAAATATCGCTTTAAGTTAAATTTATAAAAAACAGCGCCCATCCAAAAGTAAATACCGCAATTAAAAACTTGAGTGCAGTCTATATTAAAAAAAATAGGAGCTTTGTTATGTTGTACATAAAGAAAGATACCACTACCGAAACTAATAGCCAAAGCTAAGAATGCCCAACGATTATTATATATAGCCCCTATCATCGCGACGATAATGTACATTAACATCTCTATACGTAAGGTCCACAAAGATCCATTTACGGCAAAAGGGTAAGGGTTATCTGTGAAAACGCCGGGTAAGTAGTAATGCTCATGAACAGAAATATTCTGCTTGAAGACTGAAGAGAGAAAAGTATATTCATTGCTAAAGTAATCGTGCAAAGATAAGGTTGTTAAACAAGGACCCAAAATAAATGTTGTGAATATAAGACAAACGATAAGGCCTGGGAAAATTCTGAGGGCGCGACGAGAAAAAAAACGCATTAAGTTTGGATCACGATCCCAACTTTCACATATTAAATATCCGCTAATGATAAAAAAGATATATACGCCTAAAGCTCCAAGAGAGCACCATGACAAAAACATAGGGACAAGTGGATGTCCTAAGAGATCGAAAGAATGACTATATAAAACCATGAAAGCCGCTATGAGTCTTAGGAAGTTAAAGTTATTAGAAGAAGACATAACCCACAATCTCAGTATAATAATTGAACATTATCTCTTTAATAGAGGCTTCTTGTCAAGAGTTATTGCACTCTTTTCTATGTATATTCCCTTCTCTCTTCATTTCCGCTATAATCTCGCGCAAAATAAACGCACACAAAAAGGCTAAATATTGAACAGCATCCCCCAGCATATTTTCCGCCAATACGATATTCGCGGCTTGGCCGAGTCAGAATTAACCGCCGATGCAGTCTATCGTATTGCCCGCGCATTTGCGGCGATGGCATTAGCTGTCGGCGAGCAGTGTGTGGTCACAGCGTGTGATGCGCGCTTGAGCGCTGAAACGCATTATCCTGCGTTGATAGAA
Source organism: uncultured bacterium (assembly GCA_965653065.1). Classification (GTDB taxonomy): domain Bacteria; phylum Pseudomonadota; class Gammaproteobacteria; order UBA1113; family UBA1113; genus VFKP01. The sequence continues at coordinate 2,908 of CBFGYT010000052.1, forward strand.
GGAATGCGTGCCGGTGGTTTGGATGTGATCGATATTGGTTGTGTGCCTACACCGGTATTGTATTTTGCAACGGCCGCAGGGACTTGCCTTAATGGTGCGATGTTAACCGCCAGTCATAATCCTAAAGACTATAATGGTTTAAAGATGTTATTACAGCAAAAGAATTTAACGGCACAACAATTACAAGCTTTAGCGAAAGCGGCCAATGAAAATAAATCAGCCGCAGTGACACCAGGAAAATTAACACAAGCAAATTTTACAGCAACCTACATAGACACGATTGTACAACAATTAAAATTTGATAAACCATTAAAGGTTGTCATCGATTGTGCCAATGCCGTGCCTGCTTTAGTCGCACCTACATTATTTCGTCGCTTAGGCTGTGACGTCATTGAATTACACACGGAATTAGATGGCTCTTTTCCCAATCACAGCCCCGATCCAACACAACCTAAAAATTTAATCGATTTGATCGATGCGGTAAAATATCACGAAGCCGATCTAGGGTTAGCATTTGATGGCGATGGCGATCGCTTAGGCGTGGTCACGCGTCAAGGGCAAGTTATTTTTGCCGATCGTATTTTAATGCTATTAGCCAGAGATATTTTGTCACGACATCCGGATTCTACTATCGTCTATGATATCAAGTGTTCACATTTATTAAAGCAAGATATTATTGCTGCCGGCGGTAAACCTTTAATGGGGAAAACTGGGCACTCTTTGATTAAAGCATTGATGCGTGAACAAAATGCTTTATTAGCCGGTGAAATGAGTGGTCATATTTTCTTTAAAGAAAATTGGTATGGATTTGATGATGGCTTATATGCCGCTGCGCGATTATTAAAATTGTTATCGCAAGTCGACGATATAGATGCCGTATTTGCGAGTTTGCCGCAGTGCCATTCTACACCAGAATTAGCATTACCCATGGCAGAAGATAAAAAAGCTTCGTTTATACAAGACTTGGTTGAACGAATACAACATGAAGCTGGGGGTGAAGTTTCTTTATTAGATGGTATTCGTATTGATTTCAAAGATGCTTGGGGGTTAGTACGTGCGTCTAATACGACACCTAATTTAGTGTTACGCTTTGAAGGCGATGATGAAGCGAGTTTACAACGTATCCAAGCATTATTTAAAAAGCATTTGTTAGCAATCGATAATACTTTGCAATTACCGTTTTGAAGTGAGAATTTTTTAGTTTTAAAAAGGCTTGTTCTTGACCACGAGTGTATCAAATGAACGAATGTTGTCAAAAATCAAGCTCTGTATTCTTGAGAGCCTATAGGGAAAATCCCCATTTTCTTAAAAAATAAGAATAGCTATTATTTAAAAAATAAATATGATATAAAGGAAATTATAATGGCATTTCAAGGCTGTACTGTTATTGACCTATCCCAACCTATTTATGAAGGTATCCCTTCGTGGCCAGGTAAACAAAAATACAAATATAATTCTTTACATGAAACCGAACCGGGTGGAATAATAATGCCTCAAGGCTGTGGAACTCATGTCGATGCACCGCTACATTTTCACCAAAAAGGAATCGATATTTCATCGATACCCGTTAAGAATTTCGTTGCCGCAGCCTGTATTATAGATATTTCAAAAAAAGCTTTTTTTTCACACGATTATGAGTTAACGGCTCAAGATGTATATGAATGGGAAGAGCGAAATGGTATTATAGCTGCAGGTAGTTTTGTTCTACTTAATACTGGATGGGCAAAATACTGGAGTAAAAAGATAGCTATTTTAATTTCGACGATAATAATCGAATGCATTTTCCAGGGTTTTCTCCGGAAGCTGCTCAAGTGTTAGTTTCTAGAAATATTGCGGGTTTGGGAATTGATACTGCATCAGTGGACCCTGGTTATAGCGATAATTTTTTTGTGCATAAGATTACATCATCTGAAAATATTTTTAATATAGAAAATCTGTGTAATTTGGATCTATTACCAGAAAAAGGTTCTTTTATTATTGCTGCGCCAATAAAGTTAATGTTTGCTGAAGAATCTCCCGCAAGAGTGATTGGTTTTTATTGATATTTATTGATCCGCTTCTAAGAGAGGATAGTATGGAAGAAGTAAAAAATTTTATATTTGAACATCTTAATCTATATGTTTGGGCAAAAGATAGAAATTTCAGATACACTTTTTGTAACGAAAACTATGCTCGTGTGGCTGGTTTGGATTCTCCACATCAAATTGTAAATAAAAAAGATGAAGATCTGCCATGGAGAGTGCAGGCCGATCATTTTCGATCTGTAAATCAGCAAGTGTTTGATGGACATGCAAGAATTAATGTTCCAGAAGTGGAAATTATGATAGATAAAGTAGCCGATCTTCTTGTGACTGAAAGTCAACTTCTAAAGAATAATGGTGAATGCATTGGTTTAATCGGCTCAGCTGTAGATATTACAGGACAAAGATTAGAAAAGAAAACAGGTTATTTTGATCCGCAGCATGGTCGTTACTATTTAGGAGAGACTTTCGATAATATCTATTTAACATGGCGAGAAGTAGAAATTATGAAAAGAATTCTTTTGGGCGAAACCTCAAAGCAAGCGGGAAAGAACTTAGGGATATCACCTAAAACAGTTGAAAGTCATATCGATAATATCAAAATAAAATTACAATCCCCTAGTAAAGGAGATATCATTGCAACAGCTATTCAATTTGGATTAACACAACTTATAGATCTTAATTGGGATGCCGGATTTATAACGAATTATAACGTGGGAGCTTAAAACACTATGAAAATTCATTGCATAATACATGCGGATTTTGAGAAACCGGGGTTTATAGAAGAATGGGCCAAAGCGAATGGACATGATATAACAGAAACACATACGTATAAAGAAGAGTCATTAAAAAATATAGCGGACTTTGATCTACTGGTTGTTATGGGTGGGCCGCAAAGTCCCTTAGCTATAGACGAATCGCCTTATTTAAAAGATGAAATTGATTTTATCAAAAAAGCATTGACAAACAAAAAAGGTATTGTTGGCATTTGTTTAGGTGCGCAATTAATAGCAGAAGCACTAGGAGTGAAAACGCAAAAAAGCCATCACAAAGAAATAGGCATGTTTCCAATTACGTTAACCGACGATGCGAAACAAGATCCCATTTTCAATAAATTTCCATCTACGTTTGATGTGATGCATTGGCATAATGATATGCCAGGTATTTCTCATGAAGTTGGGCTAGTTCTACTTGCAAAGAGTGAAGGTTGTCCTCATCAAGCGTTTCGCTATGGCGACAGAGTCTATGGGCTACAATTTCACCTTGAATCAACATTAGAATTAATTAAAGGAATGATCCACAATTGTCCTGAAGATTTAAAACCAGGCCAATACATAAGAACAATGGAACAATTATTAGAATCAAATTTTTATGACATCAATGCAAAAATGCAAGATATTCTTGTATATATGTCAACTATTTTATGCCCCGAAGGATGTGTTGAACAAAACAAGTCTTGTACCATGTAATGGTATTATTTAAATTGATATTTTTTTGAGTAGAGTATGTTAAAAGAAGAAGAAGTATTGTCACCTTTTGAGTATAAAGCAGAGTTACATCGTTCTTTAAATCTATGGCAACTCATGGCGTTTGGATTAAATTATCTGCAGCCGATTGGTCCAGCCGTTATTTTTGGATATCTTCTAATGTCATCAGGAGGAACGGTCTCTTTACCCTATATCATTGCTTGTATAGGCATGTTTTTTACGGTTTTTAGTTATACAAGAATGGTGCGACATTTCCCAGTGGCAGGATCTGTCTATAGCTATGTAGGGCGTGGTTGGAATCAATCTTTAGGGTTTATTGTAGGATGGGTTCTTTTGTTAGATTATGTTTTAATTCCTACCGTGACTGCTATTAGTAGCGCTGTTTATGCCGCCGAATTGATCCCAACCATACCGTATACAGCATGGCTTATTTTTTTCATTCTTGGACTAGGCACTATCAATTTATTAGGAATAAAAATTACAGCAAATTTTAGTGTACTTATTCTTGTGTTTGGATTAATAGTTATTTTCTTAGGTTTTGGACTTTGGATTAACGCAATAATGCACGCAAAAGAAGGCATGCATATTATGCGATTGTTAAGTCTAAAACCATTTCACTTTGATAGTTTACAGGGATTATCACAAGCAACTTCTTTAGCTGTTTTTGGGTATTTGGGCTTTGATGCAATTTCTACTTTAGCCGAAGAAGCGAATAATCCTTCTAAAGATATTCCTCGCGCAATGTCACTGACTCTATTGATTGGTTGTCTTATTGTTGTTATAACGGGATATCTAGGCGTTTTAGTGATCCCCAATTGGAAAGAGTTAATGCATGATCCGAGTTGGGTGAACGCTACATTATTTCACGTATCATTTATTACAGGCGGAAAACTTTTCTCTTTGATTTACACTATCGCTTTTATTGCGGCTATGGTGGTCACTAATATTGTTGGAACAGCTAGCGCAGCAAGATTATTGTTTGGGATGGGGCGTGATAAAGTTATTCCTTCTTGTTTTTCAGTGGTCAATAAAAAATGGAAAACACCCCATTTTAGTCTTCTATTTATTATGTGCATAGAAGTTATTCTGGGACTATTTTTCTCTCAAGGCCAAATAGTGGAAGTAATTAACTATGGCGCAATCTTCGGCTTTACAATGTTAAATATGACTGTAATAAAATTTACTCTGTCTAATAAAGATGAATATAAACGAGACAAATTTAAGTTAAACATAATTTTCCCTTTTATTGGATTGCTCATTCTTCTTTTTCTTGGCTATGGGGTGCGTGAAAAAACGTTGTTTATAGGTACTCTATGGCTTTTATTGGGAATACTTTATCTTGTAGTTCGTGTGTTCCCTATGAAACAGCAATTATCTTTACCGTCTCACGACAGTTAAGATGACAGATCTCGTATTTTGAAAAGCGCTTTGCACAATATTTATAAAATTTAATGCGGCTTTATAAATATAATTTATTTTAAATATAAACAGATCATAGAAATATTTTATAATTTGTTTAGAATGAAATCGGCAAACTATAAAAATAGCCTCATTCTTTTCAAAGTCAATATTTTTTTCAAAGAAAGTAGATATTTTATTTTTATAGTTTTTGGGCAAAGACAAATAAGCGAGAGATTCTTTATATGAGTTCTTTATAAGGTACGTTTCTTCATTTAAAACTATTTGTGACCCATATACTGTTTCGGCTACCTCTTTTGCGACAGGATATAGTTTTTTGTTTTTATCCACATCTGTTAATGAAGGATAAAGTGAATTATGTTTTATCGCTACTGCGTATACCGCGGGCACTCTAGTTCTTGTGCACCAAAAGATTGGTTTTAAAATATTTTTCTTCCAGACGTTAAAAAATATGCCACCTTGCATTAAAATGGAAGCAAAATTTTTCCCCTTAATCTCTGGAGAAAGAAAAGTTGCCATGATTTGTATAATATTATAATTCTTACAAAAAAATATTTTTTGTGCAGAAAACCCAACTATATGGTCATCATCATTCATTGCAATAGCCCATCTAGAGGCGTTATTGTAAACGGTTGATGGCATCAAAACGGTTCCATTACTGATATTATCAGATAGAAAAGAATGAATTTTTCTTAACATTGTTTTTTCTATGCGATCAATA
>CBFGYT010000053.1:0-8357 GCA_965653065.1 uncultured bacterium
GATCCTTTTCGCAAAACACAAATCCGCATTTACAGTGCGTATGAAGAATTGTGTAACGCTACGCATTCCGTTGATTTTTCTGAATTGTTATTGCGTGTGCATGAATTGTGGCGAACAGCCCCCGATATTTTAGCGCATTATCAAGCGCGGTTTACGCAAGTGTTAGTCGATGAATTTCAAGATACCAATCCTATGCAATATGCGTGGATAAGACAATTAGCCGGCAGTAATACGAATGTGATGATAGTCGGTGATGATGATCAATCTATTTATGGTTGGCGTGGCGCACGTGCAGAAAATTTAGCACAATTTATCACCGATTATCCGAACGTAACGACAATACGCTTAGAGCAAAATTATCGCTCTACACAAACTATTTTGAATGCAGCAAATGCAGTGATTTCACAAAACAGCGATCGCTTAGGAAAAGAATTGTGGACGGAAGAAGAAGCTGGCGAGGCGCTTAGTTTATATGAAGCGTTTGATGAACATGATGAAGCACGCTTCATTCGCAGTCACATTCAAAAAAAGTATTCGCAAGGCATCGGTTATAGCGATATGGCCATTTTATATCGTTCGAATGCGCAATCGCGCGTGTTAGAAGAAACTTTATTAGAAGGAAATATCGCTTATCGTATTTATGGCGGCTTACGTTTCTTTGAGCGTGCTGAAATTAAAGATGCATTAGGCTACGTGCGACTTATCTATAATCCAGAAGACGATACGGCTTTTGAACGGATTGTTAATCAACCGCCTAGAGGCATAGGCGATAAAACCATGCAACAATTGCGAGATGTAGCACGCGAGCAAGGGATCTCACTGTGGCAAGCAACGCGTAAAGCATTAGTCGAGCATACATTGACGAATCGTGCATTGACAGCAGTGGCAAGTTTTGTTGATCTCATAGTTTCTTTGCAACCTATCTTACAACACGCTGAATTAGATCAGATAGTAGAGAGGATCTTACAGCAAAGTGGTTTGTATGCGTTATATCAACAAGATCGCTCAGAAAAAGGGCGCGCTAAAGTTGAAAACTTAGATGAATTAATTACGGTGGCGAAAGAATTCACCCCAGAAGAGGGCAGTGACTTGCCTTTATTAGCCGCATTTTTAACACAGTCCGTATTAGACAGCGGTGAAAAAGAAGCGGCGTTAGGCGAAGATGCCATACAAATGATGACTTTGCATTCAGCTAAAGGCTTAGAATTTCCTGTTGTGTTTATGGTAGGAATGGAAGAAGGCTTATTTCCGCATTATTTATCGGTGAATGAAGGTGATGGTTTAGCAGAAGAGCGTCGTTTATGTTATGTGGGGATGACGCGTGCTATGAAAAAATTATATTTGACTTATGCACAAAGTCGGCAAATGCACGGACGTAGTGATCGTAAACAGCGCTCACGCTTTATTGCCGAAATTCCTAAGGAGTATATTCACAAAGAACGCTTGTCGACTTCTTTTGCGCCTATTCATAAAACAACAACCAGCATACCGCAAGGTTATACATTGGGACAGCGGGTCCGTCATCCTTTATTTGGTGAAGGGGTGATCTTAGCGTTTGAAGGCAGTGGTGATCATACGCGCGTACAAGTACGCTTTAGCGATCCTCTGCATGGCAGCAAATGGTTGGTTTTGGGATTTGCTAAATTGCAATCTGTTTGCTAGAGTTTTGTAATAAAGTGGATATATTCGTTATACTTCGAAGTGTAAGATTTAGCATAGAACATGAAAGTTGTCATTGCGAGGAGCGCTGCTTTGTGACAATCCAGAGAATAATTCACAGATCTGCGAATTATTCTCTGGATTGCTTCGCTGACGCTCGCAATGACGACATTTATGTTCCGTAGTAAATCCCTCATTTTGAAGTGAAATGGGTTTATATCGATGATATGGAAAGAAAGCGCTTACTTCAAGGAGAGAGGAAATGCAACCTAGAATAGAGCTACAACCGAATGAAAAAAGCCTATTGCCGCTTCAGCCAGAAACGAAGTGGACTCTCGCTTTTTTATTTTGGCATAAAACCATTCGATCTTTTCTGGTGCTATTAGTTCTTTTATACATTCTATATATTTATAAACTCTTTGATGCGGAGCTGTTTGTTTCACTGGGTGCGATAGGTATTTTAGTCGCTCTTTTTATTTGTTTTAACCATTGTCATCGCACGTGGATCTATGTCACCAATCAACGCATTATAGTGCATTGTAAGTCTTTATCTGAAAAAGAATATAGTTTTTCTTATGATGATTTATCTCATATTAAATCAACACAAACACTAGTAGAAAAAGCAATGGGCTTAAGTGAAGTCCATTTAGTGGCTTCTTATACTTCGCGTCACGCATTTGATTTTATAAAACTGAATAAACACTCTTTATTTAATATTACTGCTAATTTTGGGCCGATAGTATTTCGTTTTAAAGAAAATGAAATTTTATTGTGTGGTATTGCAAAAGAAAAAGCAGAAAAAATGGCGGCTATTGTGTCGAAAGCAATTGTCGCGCACTATGGATTGAGTGATAAAGCGAATGCGGCGATCAAGCCTTCGCCGTAGCTTCTTTGTGTATACCAAAAACACTTCAAGATGCGAAGTTTAACCACAGAACATGACAATCGTCATTGCGAGCGCAGCGTGGCAATCCAGTGAATTTATCATAGATCTGCGGATTATTCTCTGGATTGTAACAAAGCTGCGCTCCTCGCAATGACGTATTCTAACGATCGTGCTTAACTCAAGTTCGTTTGGTATAGATATCTAAAATTGATAAAATAATCCCGCAGAAACGGTATCTACGCACCAACTCAACTCTAAACCAAAGTGATTATCTATAACAATGTTATCCATAACTTGTGGAAAGGGCAATACAGGAGTGTATTCTGCAATTTGCATCATTCTTTCATCATAACCTGTGATTAATCCTAGACGATAACCCACACTATTAGTGACATTAGCAGACAACTGTTGTGTTGACCATAAGCGTTCAATCGCGAAAACAAAAGCGCGATCGTCAAAAGAATTCATTAAGGTTCCCGCAATGAATCCATCATAGCTAACAGCGACTAAGTTATTATTCCAACGATCATCACGGCTGCCGGGTTCTAGATGAAAAGTCACCATGCCTAAATAAAGGGCGGGCTTTGTTTTGGTTCCTTTAATTTTATCCCAAGTCGTTTTTGTCGGAGCAGCGGTATCTGTTGACGTAGTATCGTGCGGCGCATCTAAGCGAATACTGTCATCATCTCCTTGACTATAATCTAAAGTCATCGGTGGATTATTATCAGAGAATGTGGTTGCGATATCTTCTTTTGCCAAAGAGGTGGCAGATGTTTGTGGATCTGTGTCTGTTGCAGGCGCTTGTAAATTAACGCTTGTTGTAGAAGAGGTGGCGGGCGAAGTTTCTGCAGCCAATAGCGTATTGGGTAGAAGGGTTGCGAGTAGAGCGAGAGTCGTTAATGAAAAATAAAGTCGCGATCTATTGTGATTCATGCAAAAACCTATGCTATAACCTATTTTATATCTGATATTCTACAACGTCTTTTTTTACTTTGACTTTATATTATATTGTTATATTGGATATCAGGGTGATTAAAAAATACACTGTATTAATAAAGAGAACTCAGTATATCTTTTGTTAGAAAAAAAAGCAATCTTGTTATTATATTTAGAGTGGCAAATCAGGAATATTCCACGTATTGTGCTACTTCCACTGCCCCCATTTTCATGAGGGTGACAATAGCCGCGTGCGCGGGGATGACAGCACGTGGATACGATAACTCTACTTCGCATCTTCAAGTGCGTTTGGTATATATCGCTCGCCACACAACAAATGAAATATTTTTAAAATTCATAGTCTTAAATCATATTATTCTAAGCGGCAAATATCTTGGCGATAACCTGTTATACTTTAAATGTGGGGGTAAATAGCGATGACTACTATAAAACGTCGCCAAGTACGTAATACTTGGCAAGGGCATTCTGTTGTTGAAGGTGCAGGTGTTAATCTCAAGCGTGTTTTTAGCTTTGAAGAAGTATTTTTACTCGATCCTTTTTTATTATTAGATGACTTTCGCTCTGAAGATCCGCGCGATTATAAAGCAGGATTTCCGTGGCATCCGCATCGTGGCATAGAAACGATTACCTATATTTTAGAAGGCGATGTTGAACATCAAGACAGCATCGGCAATCGTGGTTATATTGGCAAAGGCGATCTGCAATGGATGACAGCAGGCAGCGGTATTCTTCATCAAGAAATGCCGCAAGGAAATAGCAAAGGGCAAATGTTTGGTTTTCAATTGTGGTTGAATTTGCCGGCGAATGATAAAATGACTACGCCACAATATAGAGATGTTAAAGCCAATGATATTCCTGTGGTGCACGATGCTTCTGGTGCATTCATTCGGATTATTTCAGGGGCAATCGATAATACCATAGGACCAGTGAAACACGATTTGATTGAAGTAGAGTTAATGGATATAGAGATCCCTTTAGGAAAAACATATATCCATAAAACGATACAAGGGCATAATGCATTTGTGTATGTCATCGATGGCAGTATTGCTTTTTCTGAAGATGAAAAAGAAGTGTATACAGATGGCACTTTGGTGTTATTTGATGCCGGGCAAGAAATCTTTATGACAACTCCCAAGCATTCTGCACGAGTATTATTTATTTCCGGAAAACCGCTGCACGAACCCGTTGCTTGGCGTGGCCCGATTGTAATGAATACCAAAGAGCAAATTGTTGAAGCGTATAAAGAATTGTATAGTAATACTTTTATTAAAACGAAGTGATCCTCTTCGCATTTGATCTTTAAGTGTTGTTGGCTCTTGCTATATATAAGCAAGATATTCTGTTCGCTCTTCAAAATATGATGTTTAGCACAGAACATGAAAGTCGTCATTGCGAGCTTGCGAAGCAATCCAGGGGAATAGTCGACTATCAAAACACAAGCTAGTATTTTCAAGTATATTTGGTATATTATATACTTATAATCATCATTTTTAATGAGACGGTAAACTTGAGAATCATGAACAGTTATTTTCTAAAATATATAATGGCATTCCTTGCATGTGCAGCCATAGCAACTACTTATGCAGATTCTGTTTCGGAGTTATCTCCTTATGATATTATCAATCATGCCGGTATGCAGGATGCACGAGCCGTACAGCCATGCGACTTGACAGATAAAAAGCATTTCTTAAAATTAGCACAAGACAGTGATCTTAATTTGCAAATTAAGATGGATAGTGATAATCATCTTTCTTCACCTGATAGTGATACGACCGAGCTTTATTGCGGGGACTTTAATAATCGTGGTAGCAAACAATATGCTTTAGTAGAGACTGCAGGTAGCATGCATGCGGATACACTTTCCTTTTATTCTGTTAATGCTGGAAAATTAGTGCCTCTTGATTTAGACAATGCTATTCAGAAAAGTACCGGAAGTTCCATTGAAGACTTTTATCTCTTATTAGGGCGACCTATTGCAGTGATCAAAAATGGCAAAACATATTTACGCTATCTTTCGATCACAACAGGGGATCGCAATGATTCCGCTTCTTATGAACTCTGTACGTATTATTGGCAGGAGGATAATTTTTCACTAGTGGGCCCAAATGTTTCTATTGTGCCACCAGAGTATCATTTACAAGATGATCATGACTGTGTAAAAACAGAGTAAGTTACTAATAGTATATTCACGAATATCACACCAGCCCTCTCCCGCAAAAGTGTATCATTATATATAGCAAAGCTCTTTGCGCGTACGCGGGGAGGACAATACACAACAGTTCCAACCTAAGTTCGCATCTTCAAGTACGATTGGTATATATTCTACAACAACCATTTCTTCGCACCTTTTTGTTTTAAATCTTCTGCGGCAAGTAAACCAATTTTCTCTGCTTCTGCTGGATGCCCCGATTGCATCGTTGTTATTCTTTGCGAGCCATCTTTTTGCCACACCACGCCGGTTAATTGTAATAAGTCATTTGTAATCGTAGCAAAACTGCCAACAGCGGAAGAGCAAGACGCATTTAATGCGCGATTCATGGCGCGTTCGGCTAACATGCGTTGATACGTTTGTTGGTCATTGACCGTTTGTAGTAAGGCAATTAAATCATTACGACTCCGTAAGCATTCAATGGCAATAATCCCATGCGCCACAGAAGGCGGAAATAAATCAGTAGACAGTATTTGTTTGATATGGCTTTCTAAGCCTAATCGTACTAATCCTGCTTCTGCTAAAATTAGAGCATCATAATTTCCTTCGCGCAATTTTCGCAAGCGAGTATCGACATTGCCGCGGATCATTTGTACGTTTAAATCGGGGCGTAAATGTAATAAAGCAGCTTGCCGGCGAAGACTGCTGGTGCCTACAATCGCTCCTTGTGGCAGCGCGTCAATAGAAGCATAGCGTTCACTGATAAATGCATCATTCGGCGAATGGCGCTTTAATACCGCAGCAATGCAAAAATCATCGTCTAATTGTGGCGGCATGTCTTTTAGCGAATGCATGGCAATATCGGCCTCTTTACTCAATAACTTTTCTTCCAATGCTTTGATAAATAATCCTTTGCCACCGATGTCGACTAAGGTTTTGTCTTGAATACGATCGCCACTGGTGATGACTTCTATCATCTCAAAGTTTACCTGTGGATTTTTTTCTTTTATAGTTTGTATCACCAATTGTGTTTGTACTAGTGCCAATTGACTGGTGCGCGTAGCAATTTTTATTTTCATATGAGCCCCGAGTTATTACTCGGATTATAGCGTATCTATCATACCAACTACAACTTAAATTATCTTATAGATCGTATTATAGCCTAACGATTGAAATATCATAAAAATATTCCTAGTCCACAAAGATCTCGTATTTCGAAAGGCGATTGGTATATATTATTCACGCGCTAACAAGTTCTCCGTCCGAAGCATCTTTTGTTCTGCTGCTGTGTACGCTCATCTTCTTCTTGACCACTATCATCATTTAAAACTAATGGCTGATTTTCTTCAGAAGTTAGATTCTTGCAAACGTTACTATATAGATAATGTAGAACCATAAGCAACGCAAAGGCTCCCAAAAAGGCATAAACAGTTATATCTAAGCCCCGTTCTACTTTCATCTCACAAGACGCCGCTTTTGTTTTATCGGAATTTCGCATCCCCTCTTGATGAAAGGCATTGCGCACATCTGTAGATTTATATCCTGGTTGTCCATAAAGAATTGCTTGATTAGTAGGTGGAGGTGAGACGGTTCTATCAGAAGTATCACGTATGGGCTGTACATATAATAATCCGAAGCCAAAAGATAATCCCTCTACATCGCTCTCACAGCTTGAAGCAGGCATAATATCTTGACAGGTGATATTACCATTTTGATTGCGTATTTGAGTTTCTCGATTCTCATATAAATCAGAGCAAGTATTACTAATATGCGGTATGAGACAATCAGCGGGAGGGAAAAACCCTTGATACATTTCTACGGCATCAGCGGCTAAAGTGGCGTTAAAAACAGTGTTTTCGAAAATAGCATCACAAGAAATATGAGCGTCTCTTAAATTTGCTTCTGTAAAATCACAATTATTCACTTCTGATTTATCCGGATGAACAAAATGTACATTCTTCATCCCTAATTGAAAGAGCTCCATGTTAGCTTTTTGAAAATTAGAAGCATAAACTCTTGAATGATTCAATATTTTAACTTTTGTCATATCTGCATAAGCAAAATTACACGCACTCACATTCACGTTATCGAAAACAGCTCGATGAAGAGACAAACCAGAAAAATTAACGCCCTTAAGAGTATTATGTTTAAAATGGCTGTCTTTTAAGCTGGCGGAAGTACAGTCTAATTTTTCAAGATGGCAACCTGATATGTTAGCCTTGTTAAAATTTCCAATTAAACTACAATTTAAAAGAGATTTATTCTCTAGCACAAAGATAGAATCATCTTTAGACCGGAACTCGCAGCGTTCAAAATAAGTGTTTAAAGGTAAATGAAAAGCCGATTGCTTATCAAATACCATATCAATTGCTTCCACAGGATAACTAAACCATTCCAATTTAAAGATACAGTTTTTTACTGACAGTAGTCCTGTGGAATGGTCTTGGTGAAAATACTGCGGATATCTCTCTAAGAATTCATGAAAAGAAAAATAACTATCGCTAGTATAGTCCCCATGATCTCTTGACCAATGTTTTAGGGCCTCAATAAAATTGTTATCTCTCATTGCGGGGTTTAATGTAGTCCCTAATTTTCGCTCTTTACGATTATTATTACTCTGATCGCTCTCTGCAGTTTCTTGAGAAAGTACTTCGAAATAATTATGTGTTGCAAAAAAAAATTGACCTTTAGGCATAACGACTCCCG